>WTIY01000104.1:1243-2930 GCA_011525065.1 Flavobacteriales bacterium | reverse complement strand
TATGAGGACACCGGTGTAGAGGCCATAAAACACTTTGCCGTAAAATTTTATATCGATAAAGAAGTGGTGGCCAAAGCGCGAAGCACCTCAAAAAAGAAAGCAGAAGAGTTGGCGGCCAAAAGGGCCTTTTACGCATTGCAAGATCAAATGAGCCCTCAAAAAGAGGAGTCTAAACCCGAAGACTAAAACGTTTTCGCTGGCCCAGAGCCAAAAATCAAGTCAATTCCCCGACTATCCCCAAAACAATTATTATTTTTAGCAAATTTCGCGCCTATGGCAGTACATCGCTTAAATCTTGTGGAAGATGAAGAAGACTTTGCGCTGTTTGCCATTCACTGTGGTGAATCTCCATTTAAGTTGGCTTTTTTAATGAATCAAAACCTGAACTGGCAGCTCAAACGTGAACGCGAAGACCTCTATACCGAAAAGGGCGGCATGCGGCAGGAATATCCTTGCTATCGCTATGTTTCAAAACACGATCAGGTGGATCATCTGCTTTTGAGCAATATTTTTATGGGGAATCAGACCCAGGCACCAGGCGACCAAATGGGCCTTTTTGGCATCATGAGTACGCCCACGGCTAATGTAAATTATCTCATGCCGGAATTCAAAAAAGTAGATTATTTGTTGAAAATTGAGATCACATTAGGTGAGACTCAAGCTAAAGCGCTGGTTCAACAAATAAAGTCGATAAGGGAGGTGGTCTCGACGTACAGTATTCCACTTTCTAAAATCAAAAACATCAACCATTTAAACCGCTAACCAAAATGCAAATCAAAAAAACCAAAATCGTCGCCACATTGGGTCCGGCCACCGAGGACAAAAAGGTGCTGAAAGATATGATGTCTGCTGGGGCGAATGTTTTTCGCATTAATTTTTCTCATGCCGATTACAGCGAAGTTAAAGCACGCGTAAACATGATTCGTGCCATCGAGGCCGAAACCGGAATGTCTGTAGGGATTTTAGCAGACCTTCAAGGGCCAAAACTTCGAGTGGGGGTGATGAAAGAGGAAGTGGTTGTGAGCCCTGGAGATCAAATCAGTTTTTGTACTGGTGATCCCTTTGAGGGGGACAATAATCGGGTTTATATGAATTACGATAAGTTTCCACAAGACGTCCAGCAAGGAGAGCACATCTTGCTCGACGATGGGAAGCTCATGTTTAAAGTTCTTAAGACTAACGGTAAGGATGAGGTTTTAACAGAAGTGGTTCAAGGCGGTCCATTACGTTCTAAAAAAGGGGTGAACTTGCCCAACACGGCCATTTCACTGCCGGCCATGACAGAAAAAGATAAAGAGGACGCCATTTTTGCCATCTCCTTGGAGGTCGATTGGATTGCTTTGTCTTTTGTTCGCCACAGTCAAGACTTAAAGGACCTCAATGAATTGGTTGAGGCCCATGCGGATCACAAAATCCCCATCATTGCTAAAATAGAAAAGCCCGAGGCGGTCAAAAACCTGAAAGACATTGTCACAAATTGTGACGGATTGATGGTGGCTCGAGGAGATCTTGGCGTTGAAGTGCCTGCTGCCGATGTTCCTCTGATTCAAAAAGAGACCGTTTTGGCCGCAAAAAGAGCCCGAATTCCGGTGATCATTGCCACCCAAATGATGGAGTCCATGATCAGTTCGCTCACGCCATCCCGAGCTGAGGTGAACGATGTGGCTAACAGCGTTATGGATGGGGC
>WTIY01000104.1:0-1143 GCA_011525065.1 Flavobacteriales bacterium | reverse complement strand
CATTCTTTCGCGATTGAACTTGCTGTGGGGCGTACGGGCCTATTTTTACGACAAACACGTGAGCACGGACCAAACGGTTGAGGACGTCAATCAAATTGCCGTTGACAAAGGATATGCCGTGGCAGGGGACTTTTTGATCAACCTCGCTGCAATGCCCATTGTAGATCGGGGTATGGTTAACACTTTGCGTATTTCTCAGGCTTAAAGGATGCTGGCCTCGTGTGCCTGAATGATGGTGCCCCGGTCTCTGGGGGCCAAGTGGACGCGTCGCATAAAGTTTTTGCTGCGATAGACATAAGTCATTTCTAAAATTTGTCCGTCAGCACGCCGTACGGCCAATTCGCTTTTCCAAATGCCTTTTTTTGCCTTTTTATCGGGGTATATTGAATGTTCAGGGCCCTTTATGCCAGGACACTTAAGGTCTTCTGGTATGCCAAAGAGTCTTTGGGCAATTAAATAAGCTTGACTCAAGCTCAGTTCAGGCAAATGAAGTGTTTCACTGATCGAGGGAGCCGTTAAATCTTGAGAAACACTGCGGGTGTATTGTGGCCCCTCAGAAAAGGACTTGCTATCTGGGTCATCAGCCTGCAGCATGGCTGAATACTGGGCGGCATTCATGTTTAATAAGGGCGGCGCATAAGGCCCTAAATAGCCGCTAAAGGCATAGCCAGACTGCTCGTTGAATTGCACGCCATACATCGTTCCTGGAATACCACTGACGGTCATGGTGTTTTCAAGTGACTTTTGGATTACTTTGATTTTGGCACCAAAGGGCATTAAACTAAGTCGCTCACTGTGGAGGTTGTTATGGGCTCTGAGATATAGACCGCCAGGAGCCAAAACATAGGCGTACTCGTGCCAGGGTTCATCGTGGCACTGAGAATGATTTGTGCTTGAATCTCGACCTGTAGCGGCCTCGAGTGTGCCATCTTGAGCGTCGACCGCCTCAAATGGCGAGACCTGTGGCCCTGGTTCCAGATTTACAAGGGTGTTTTGCTCTTGTGCTTGGGCACGAATAAGTTGAAGGTCATTGGGCGTGTCGCAGGCGCCTGAACATAGACTGAGCCCGATGAGGGCTGAAAAGACAGAAGCATTCATGGTGATAGGGTTTTAAGTGAAACAATAATTAAGTAGTGTTTATCC
>WTIY01000116.1 GCA_011525065.1 Flavobacteriales bacterium | reverse complement strand
GTTATGGGAACCATTGAATGGTTTGTTATGGGAACCAATACGTTTTATCGCAATTTTTCTGGTATCGTGACTAAAAACGATGGTCAAATGCAATGGGAGCGATTTGTCGGGGTAGACAACTCAGCTGGTTCGGCTGGTTTTGTATGGCCTTCAACAGAATTAGAAGGTGGTAATCGAGCCTTTAGAGACATGAGGACTGCCATGATGAATTTGGAAAATGATCGAGCTCTCGCCCTTTCTGACTCACTGGTCGATGCTGATCCCAACTGGGCAACAGCACACTTGGGTCAAATGCATTACTATTGGTTCGAGCGAGATAAGGACAATTTTCTGGCAGCCAAGGCAATGGCGATGTCAAAGTTAGAGGGCGCCTCAAGAGCTGAACAGCATTTAATTAAATCCTATGACTTAGACCGTGAAACTCGTCTAGCAGAATTGAAAAGCGCCATGATTCATGCCCCAGTAGATCCTATGGTTCGCGTTTGGTACGCATTTAACGAACCAGATAAAGCATTGGCTCGTGACGTTGTACAAGTGGCTTGGGACCGTTTACCTCAAAATGGTGCAGTAAACAACATGATGGGATACATCTATATGGATTTAGAAGAGATGGATAAAGCACAACTTCATTTTGAGCTATTCATGCGTGCTAATCCTGATGTAACCAATGCCTACGATTCATACGGTGATTTTTACGCCGAGTTAGGCGATAACGATAAAGCCAAGGAAATGTACATGATGGCATATGCCAAAGATCCTACATGGACAGGCTCTAAAGAAAAAGCTGAAAATTTAGAGTAAGCTTTTGGTGATTATTTTTTTCGAAGTAACCCGCTGTTTTACAGCGGGTTTTTTCGTGCTCTTTCTTATGCCTCACTGGATCACATGGCGATTTAGAATTTTCTTTTTCTCTTTTTGTACCTCTGGCCGTTTTCTAAAGGACCAGATTTTCTTTCGCGCTACCTGAGCACTGCCGATCACATCCACAACAGGCTTAGGATAATCCCTCCCTATGTTCAAGTCATACATGGTTTGTTCCAATTCAGACATTTCCCATGGAGCGTGAATAAATTCAATGGGTACATGGGCCAATTCTGGCAGCCACTTTTTTAGAAATTGACCTTCAGGATCGTGTTCCTTACTGTTTTTAACGGGATTGTACATGCGGATGGTATTGACCCCTGTGGTCCCTGCCTGCATTTGAAATTGGGGGTAGTGAATCCCGGGATCATAATCTAAAAATAACTGAGCCAAGTGATAGACGCCCTTTCGCCAATCTTGATCCAAATGATGGGTCAAAAATGAAACCAAAAGTGCGCGCATTCTAAAATTAATCCAGCCGGTCGCCTTTAGCGCGCGCATATTGGCATCAACTATTGGAATGCCAGTCGTGCCTGTTTTCCATGCCAGCAAAAGTTCTTCGTTATTGTCGTGCTGCATTAATTCAAAACCCTGATTGATGCACTTGGTTTCATAAGTGCATTCCATTTCAAATTTTTGGATAAAGTGACAATGCCATCTCAATCGCACCAGCATGGCATTAAAGGCCCTTTTGTGATGGCGATAATTTTTATGGTGTTTGAGGAATTGATACACCTGACGTATGCTAAGATTACCCCATGAAATGTAAGGTGACAGACGACTGCAATGCATGCGGCTCTTGTGTGGCTTTGAAATAAATCGTGCATAATTAGCACCGCGCTCTTTACCGAAGGTCATCAGGTAATGACGTGCCTTTGTTTGACCTCCAGGTTGCATTTCTGGGGGGTTATTTTGAGGCACTATATCTATGGGCCAGTCAAAGAGAGACAAATCAAGTGCTTTGGTTTCTATGGGGTCCTCTTGTGGGGAAAACGAATTGACAATAAGTGGCTCAGCCATTGTCATGTACCAATTTTTGATCCAATCTTTACGATTCTTCCGGCCTCGTTGAACACCATTTTGTTGAAATTCGGTCCATTCAATGTGATTTTCAACAAAAAATTCTCTAACCGCTTTGTCCCTATCCCACGATAAAGCGATACCACTCTCTTGATAAGACCAAACATTTTTAATCAGGAAAGACTCATTCAACCACTTAAAAACAGTCAGGCTATCTCCATAAAATTCCCGAATCGACTTTCCTAACGGACTCAAGACAACATTCATGTCCTTAATCGAAGCTCTAATAAATGCCAAATGCCTGTCACTCACATCCGGATGGTTAAGCAATCTTTGATCAAAAATGTAAATAGGAATATAAGGCAATCCCGCCGACTCAGCCCGTTGAAATGATGCGTGGTCTTGGGTACGCAAATCCCGTTTAATCCAAACGAGGTTCACCTCTGGGCGCGAATTACCACGTGGTCCGGGTTTAATTTTCATAGCCTTACAAAAATGGGCTTTTTATTCAAAAAAATAAAACGCCGGCTTAAAATATTTCTTTAACTTGCATAAAACAACTTAAACCAATAAACAATGAAACATTTATTTTTATTTATCGCGCTTTTTCTTGCCACCAATTTCTCAATTGCACAAGAGGGAGTGATTGTCACCATGCACGCTGCTCTTGTTGAAGGAGACTTACAAGCCTTTGAGGAGGTCGAAAGTAAATACATGCAAAAAGTAGCACAATACGCCGCAGAAAAAGGTGATATTCTCGCTTGGAACCTTCTAAAAGCGGTACAACTCGACGGAATTAATGACGAACAGCAGTATAACTATATGTTTGTCCAAAGCAACAAGACCGTCGAAGACATATTAGATCCAAAGAATATGTTTTGGAAACTCGCCAGCAGTGTCCTGACTGAAAAGGAACAAGCTGATCTTGCCGAGCTTCAAAAGAAATTCACTTGGACTAAAGACGTACACGTGGTCTATCGCATCGATTCAGGACTTTGGATGACTAACGACCCTGCGGATTATGAGGGCTCTGCCATTCAATTTAACTTTGCTA
>WTIY01000240.1 GCA_011525065.1 Flavobacteriales bacterium | reverse complement strand
TCTCATACTGTGATCCAGGTTACTAAATGCGAAAAAACCCAGATTAGCAGGATCGATTTTAACGAACTTACGTTTGGGAAAAACTTCACCGATCACATGTTTTGCTGCACCTACACCTCTGGGGCTTGGCAAAACCCGCGCATCGTACCTTATGGACCCATATCCTTAGATCCTTCGGCCAAAGTTTTTCATTACGGACAAGCAGTTTTTGAGGGCATGAAGGCCTTTAAAGACAAGCAAGGGGACATCCATCTATTTCGTCCGGATCAAAACATTGCTCGGATGAATAAGTCCTGTCAGCGATTGGCCATTCCCGAATTCCCAGAGGATTTATTTTTAGACGCCCTCAAGACACTCATTGATCTGGATCGTGAATGGGTTAAAGACGGACACGGTCATGCCCTTTATATCAGACCGGTGGTTTTTGCCACAGAGCATGGTGTGGCCGCCTCGCCCTCTGAAGGGTATGAATTTATGATCATCTTGTCGCCGGTGACGGCCTACTACAATGAAAAACTCAAAGTCGTAATCGCCGACCACTACAGTCGAGCGGCCAATGGTGGTGTAGGGTTTGCCAAAGCAGCTGGTAATTACGCTGCGCAATTTTATCCCACGCATTTGGCCCGTGAAAAAGGCTATCATCAAGTGATCTGGACCGATGCCAACACCCATGAATTTTTAGAGGAAGCTGGAACCATGAATGTATTCTTTCGGGTTGGGGACACGCTGATTACCGCCCCTACCAGTGACCGAATTTTAGATGGCGTGACCCGGAAGAGTTTAATTCAGTTGGCGAAAAATCTGCATATGGAGGTCTCGGTCAGAAAATTTTCAGTCACCGAACTAATGGAGGCCTACCATAGCGGTGATCTCAAAGAGATTTTTGGGTCTGGAACTGCGGCTACCATCAGTGCCATCAGTGGTTTTGGTCATAAAGATCAATATTATGAGCTACCCCATGAGCCTAATTCTTATGCTGCGCAATTAAAAAGCGCCTTGCAAGACATTCAATACAATCGAGCCCAGGCGCCAGAGGGTTGGCTCGTTAAGATCTAGTCTTTTAGCATCGCTGCAATATCCGGCTTGAAATAGTTGGGACCTTTGAGCACTTTACCGTCCTCTCGATAAATCGGTTTACCGTCTTGACCTAATTTACTCATATTACTGCGTTGTATTTCGTCAAAAACCGCTACAATTTTATCCTGCATGCCATGCTCGATTATGGTACCGCATAAAATGTATAACATGTCTCCAAGGGCATCAGCCACTTCCACGAGGTCTCCATTGTTGGCCGCCTCTAAATACTCTTCGTTTTCTTCCTTCATCAAATTGAATCTCAGCATGTTTTTGGCAGCGCTTAGTTGTGCTGTTGGGGCATCTTTTATGCCTAGGCCAAAGGCCTGATGAAACTCGGTTACTGCGCTAATGTACTTTTTCATGGATTTGTGAATTAGGTTCTAGAATATCGGACCAAAACCTACAAGGCATGACTGATATTCCGTATTTTTGCAAAGCATTGAAATTAATCATTTGCCAGAAACTAACCCTTGTATTGGTTAAAAATTTAAACCCATGTTCAGTACCGGACAATTAATTTTTGCAATCTGCTTTTTTTTGGCCTTTGTCTGGGTCATTCGATTGAGTTATAAAAAAGACCAGCGCATTCATCAAAAACATTTTAAAGGCAAACGCTGGGTCCTTGTTGGGTTCTTAGCCTTTTTTCTACTGCTGCTTTTGGCCAAAATATGGCTCAAACAGTAATCAGGCTCGAACCGGATTTGAAAATAAAAAAAGTCAGGCCAAGGCCTGACTTTTAGTGTTTTTACAGCGCAGTCTGTTATAAATTACCGTAGGTTTTGCTGTAGTAAAGCATCTGGTCCTCAAAGCGCTCTGGCTGAGTCACCTTAAAGCCCACGATCTCCTGGTTCTCATCGAATTCAGGAACAAGCACAGGATTGACAAATCCACTGTAAGGAGCCGATGTAAACTGACTGTTTCGCTCGAGCACTTCAGCGTGCAGGGTTTGATCCACTTTCACACCGTAATCCTCAACCAATGCCTTAGCGGCCTCATAATCTCCCTCGCTGGTGATGCGCTGAGTCTCGCGCAGCAATTCGCCGAAAATAGCCCTTAACTTTTGGTAATCTTTGATGTCGTAAAATGTTTTACCGTCTCGGGTAACCCGCTCAATGACGCCATCCTCTTGACCCCTTTCAAAAGCCCAAGCACTGACCCATTGACGATTGCGCATGTGCGCCTCCTCAACATCGTCTCCCAGGTTCAAACGAATCAACTGGGTGATCAAACCATTTCTGATATATCCATCATAAGCCGCGGTTCCTGTGGCCTCCCAATCCGTAACCAAGCCCAGTTCTTGAAGCTTGGGATCCAGAAGATAATAGAGACCAAACAAATCTGCACGACCTTCCTCTATGGTAGATTTATAACTTTTCAAAGTCTCCTTGGGCGTGCCCACGCCAGGGTTAATTTGACCTGAAGCATGTCCCACTACCTCGTGAAGGGCGGTGTGCAACTTATCAGCCAAAGCCCCGTATTGCTCCTCTAATTCAATCTCTTGGGCATCGTGAGCAAATTCTTGTAAGCGCCCGCTGCCGCCTGCGTTGTTGTAGGAATTAATGATGTTACCCAGCGAAACCGACTTACTGCCGTGCGCTTGACGGATCCAGTTATTGTTGGGTAAGTTCACCCCGATCGGCGTGCTGGGTGAAGCGTCACCCGATTCTCCAGCCACAACAACGGTTTTGTAGGAAACCCCTTTTACTTCTTTTTTCTTGTGCTCGGGCATCAATGGCGAATTGTCCTCGAACCATTGAGCCTCTTCAGACAATACGCTCATCTTTTTGGACATGTCGAAATCCTTGATTTGAACAATGGTTTCAAAAGAGCCTTTGTACCCTTTGGGGTCATTGTATAC
>WTIY01000021.1 GCA_011525065.1 Flavobacteriales bacterium | reverse complement strand
TTATGACTCATGTTTTGGATCATTATCTAAACACTATGGCATTTTTTTCACCCTTCTTGTCATAGAAGGTAAGTTTGAGCGCCCTCATTGATTGTGACTCAACAATGCTGCGTGCCTGATCGATGTCTTCCACGTTTTGGTCATTAATCTGGGTGATGACTGCCCCCTCTAGAGAGAGGTTGTCGAGTTCTTGATTGTCGATTTTTGTTACAAGCACCCCAAATTCAAGGTTACGCTGATTTAATTGTTCGGTGGTCAAGTTTTTGACTCTGAGCCCCAATTCGGAGATCGTATAGCTTTCTATTTTTCTCAAAACGACCTTTTTATTGAGTTCTTCACCATTGCGATTCAGGGTTACTGACACCACATCGTCGGGCCTTTTAGCATTGAGGTAACCTGTAAGATCTGAAAACTTATAAATGCTGACACCATCTACGTTTTTAATGATGTCTCCCGGTTTTAATCCAGCGGCTTCGGCACCACTGTCTGCTTCGATGCCTGCTACATAAACACCTTGGGTGTCATCGATACCAAGCATTTGAGCGCGCCTTGCATCAAGTCCGTTACCTTGAATGCCCAAAAAGCCACGCTGAACATCCCCAAACTCAAGGAGGTCCTCAATAACTTTTCTCGCGGTATTTGAAGGTACAGCGAAAGAATACCCAACATATGAACCAGTTTCGCTTGTGATGGCCGTATTGATGCCTACGAGTTCTCCATTGGTATTGACTAGGGCTCCGCCACTATTGCCTCGATTAACCGCCGCATCGGTTTGAATGAACGACTGTGGGTTGTTGTCGAATTCATTTAAGTCTCTTGCCTTGGCACTGATGATGCCCGCGGTTACCGTAGAGGTCAGATTAAATGGATTACCCACAGCCAAAACCCATTGACCGATTTTTACTGCATCAGAATCTGCAAAGGGCACATAGGGCAGTGCCTCTTTAGCGTCTATTTTGAGCAGTGCTATGTCTGTTTTTGGGTCAGTCCCAATAATCTCGGCGGTAAAGGTTCGGTTATCGTTTAGGGTCACTTCGAGGTTACTCGCCCTTTCGATGACGTGATTGTTGGAAATGATATAGCCATCCGGACTGATGATGACGCCACTTCCTGTCCCGATCATCGCTCTGGGGGTACCCCCACCAAAAAATAATTCCATCATGTTGCTGGGTTGTCTTGACAGTGAAGTGTTTTTGACGTGGACTACCGCATTGACGGTCTTTTCTGCTGCGCCAGTAAAATCGGTCTCAAGCGTCTCGGGATTGATCGCGTTGAAGTTTGTGGGAACCACGTGAATTGGGTTGGTCATGGGCCCATAAACTGGCTGATTTTTCTCTTGGTATTGATCGTAAACATATAGACTGATTAAGGCGGTACACCCGCTGATAAATAGGGTTGAAAAAAATCGTTTCATATCTTATTCTTTTAGGTTTTTAAAAATAACGTCCGAAGAATTTTTTCAATGTTAACAAAATTCTTAATTAACGATGATTTAACAAAGATTCAAAATGGACAAGCGCTTTTGGATTTATTACATTTGTAATTGTGGCTCTCGAGTTTTTTAAATACCACGGAACAGGTAACGACTTCATTGTTGTAGATGATCGTCATGAGCAGTTTGAGTGCCAGAACCAAAGTCTTATCCAAGATTTATGTGATCGGCATTTTGGTGTTGGTGCGGACGGTCTTATTTTGATACAAAATCAGGCTGGAGTGCATTTCAAAATGCGATACTTCAATGCAGACGGCCTGCCTGGTAGCATGTGTGGCAATGGTGGTCGATGCGCCGTGCATTTGGCCAAAGAATTGGGAATCATTGGCCAGGAGGGTGAATTTGAAGCGCCAGACGGCAGACATCATGCACGAATGATCAATGGCAAAATTTCGATCTCCATCAATGACGTATCCGAGATTAAGCCTATGGAAATGGGTTTGTTTGTCCATACTGGTTCACCTCACGTTATTTGCTTTTATCAAGACATAGCGGACTTGGACGTCGATGAGATTGGACGTAAAATGCGTCAGGAGTTCAGTGAGCAAGGAGCAAACATTAATTTTGTGATGCAAAACCACGATGGATTCAAAATGCGGACCTACGAACGAGGGGTAGAGGCAGAAACCTTGTCTTGTGGCACTGGAGCCACGGCAGCAGCTGTTGCGATACTTGAAACTGGAAGGTCACAAGATTCATCTATTGAGTTAAATACCCGTGGCGGGCGTCTAGAGGTAGGGCTTCAGAAGCAAGGTTCGACTTATAAGAATGTATGGCTTACCGGACCAGTAGTACAGGTTTATCGAGGGTTTATAGGATGAATATAATTGGGAAACATATCGCGTTGAGGGCACTTGAACCTGAAGATTTGGATTATTTATATCACACGGAGAATCATCCAAATTTTTCTCTATTTGGCGAACCACACCCACCATACAGCAAATGGCTGTTAAAGGATTATATCGCTCAGGCCCATAAATCCATCTACGAGGTGCAACAAATTAGATTGGTTATCGAACATCGCAAGGACCACAAAGCCATTGGTTTAATTGACCTGTTTGACTTTGATCCGCGCAACAAAAGAGCTGCCTTGGGGGTGTTGATTTCTGATGACGACTACAGAAGAAAAGGTTTTGCGCGCCAGGCAGCCAAGCTCATGATTAAACACGCTTTTAGTGAATTAGGACTTCATCAGGTTTATGCCCTAGTGGCGAGTGACAATGACGCCAGTCGTGGACTTTTTGATTCTTTGAATTTTGAATCTTCAGGAGTTATAAAACAATGGTGGCGCAAGGACGCTGATGCCTATCAGGACATGTTGTTGTTTCAAATCTTTAAGCCCGAGTGAGATGAAACCCAAGCGTATCATCATTATGGCCCTTTCGGTCTCTATTTTGGGATTATTCTGTTATAAATCCTATCGGGTTTTGTGGGCGGTCAATGTAGCGCTGAACACGCCTACGGT
>WTIY01000066.1 GCA_011525065.1 Flavobacteriales bacterium | reverse complement strand
CCCTATAAATTTAATTGGATTGGCATCCTCCTGGCACTATTTTTTTATCAAGTCCAGGCTCAGGAGAATGCCGGATTTTCTGACAATAATCAGAACCAAGATCACAGCATCATTACAGACCGGCCAGATGCCACTGAATCCCCAAATACTGTGCAGCCGGGTTATGTTCAAATCGAAGCAGGCGGCTACTACACCAGTTATGAGAATGCCGGAGTGAAAACAGAAACCTATGGTTACAACACCACACTGGCAAGAATAGGGTTACTCGAAAACATGGAGCTTCGACTGGGCGTGAACTATGAAAACAACCGTGTCACCTCGGGCATGGGAGAAGCCTCAGTCAAGACCGATTTTAAAAGCTTCACCCCTATGCTCGCTGGAATCAAAATCAATCTCTTCGAAGGGCAAAGTCTAAGTGGGGTACCTGGTAAGACCGATTTTGGCTTTTTGGGGCATGTTTACTTGCCCTTTAGCACGAGCACCCCTCAAGGAATTAGCCCCACCGATCCAAAAACCACTGGTGCAGACTTTAGATTCTCTGTAGGGCATGAGCTCTCAGACCGTGCAGGTCTTGCTTATAACTTTGGAGGACAATGGGCTGGTGATGGATCAGGTATGGCTTTTGTATACACGCTGGCCTATGGTTATTCCCTGAATGAGCACATTGGGGCCTATATTGAGGTTTATGGAGACGCCCCAGAATTGGCCTCGGCCAATCATTATTGGGATGCTGGGTTTACCTATTTAGTAGGCTGGAATTTACAATACGATATAACCATTGGCCGAAGCATCACCGACGGACAAGACTTCCTGCTTAGTGCCGGACTGAGTTATAAATTCGCCTACTGATCTTTGAGCGAGCATCAAAATAGATAGGATTGAAAACAAAACAATTAACCTGATCAGAATAAACATAATATGCAAGAAATAATCACTTATTTAGAAAGCATCGATCCCGTAATGGCAGCCTTGTACGCAGGGCTATTTACCTGGGGACTTACTGCCCTAGGCGCCTCATTTGTCTTCTTTTTTAAATCCCTTAATCGAGCGGTTCTAGACGGCATGCTCGGCTTTACAGGAGGGGTGATGGTTGCTGCTAGCTTTTGGAGCCTGCTTGCCCCTGGCATTGAAATGAGTCCCGGAGAGGGTTTTGTTAAAGTGATTCCAGCAGCAATCGGATTCTTTTTAGGCGCACTTTTTATATTCGGACTGGACAAAGTTCTGCCACATGTTCACATCAATTTTAAGGACAGTCAAAGCGAAGGCATTAAAACGCCTTGGCATCGCACCACACTGCTAACCCTTGCCATTACCCTACACAACATTCCTGAGGGACTTGCCGTAGGGGTACTATTTGGCGGAGTTGCTGCAGGATTTGACGGGGCTTCCATCAGTGCTGCAGTGGCTTTGGCCCTGGGTATTGGACTGCAAAATTTTCCTGAAGGTATCGCCGTGGCCATGCCTCTGAGGCGCACTGGAGTGAGTCGTAGAAAGAGTTTTATGTTCGGTCAAGCCTCTGCCATTGTAGAGCCCATTTTTGCCGTACTCGGTGCCTGGGCCGTACTCACGTTTCAACCTATATTGCCTTATGCCCTGGCCTTTGCTGCTGGAGCAATGATTTTTGTGGTTATCGAAGAAGTCATTCCGGAGACTCAGATGGACAAGCACACCGATATAGCGACTATGGGTTTTATCGGTGGATTTATCGTGATGATGACTTTGGATGTCGGGCTTGGATAAAACCGGTAATACTCAAGTCGTGCGGCAATTAATGGGCCCGAAAGATGCTGGGGCTAAACTAATGACACTGACAATCATCAGACCCACATTTGGTCCTTCCTCCGTCTAGGGTCCCAAGCGATTTTTTACGCGATTCCGTCATGGGTATCCAAACAAATTTGCGCAGTAAAAAAAGTACCGCGGCCGCAAAAGTCAAACCCACTAATATCTTTTGGAAATCCATTACTGTAAAAGTTGATATGTGACCAGAGCCACAATATAGGCTAAGGTAGTCATAAAAAATAATTGTCCCATTGGCCAAACCCAACTGTTGGTCTCCTTTCGCACTACGGCTAACGTACTCATACACTGCATGGCAAAGGCATAGAAAAGCAGCAGCGAGACGCCACTGGCAAAATTAAATCGAGGGGTGCCAAGCATGGGATGTACCTCAGCAGCCATTCGGTTACGGATGGTTTGCTCATCGTCGTTACCCACACTATAGATGGTGGCCAATGTCCCAACAAAAACCTCTCTAGCGGCAAATGAACTCACTATGGCGATGCCAATTTTCCAATCGTAACCCAATGGACTTACTAGTGGTTCGATGCTTTTGCCAACAATCCCAATGTAAGAATGTTCGAGTTGATAGGACTCAATGGCGGTGTTACGTTCTTGCTGGCTGAGACTTTTACCGGCATATTGGGCGTCAATAATCTCTGGCGCACGGTTAAAATCGCCCGGGCCATACGAGGCCAAAACCCACAAAATGATGGAGATCGCAAAAATGATTTTTCCAGCACCAAGAACAAAGGATTTTGTTTTTTCTACCATAGTGATGAGCACGTTTTTAGCCATTGGTAACTTATAGTTAGGCATTTCGATAACAAAAAAGGAACGCGATGGGACCTTGAGAAATCGATCGAGTAAATAGGCGGCAAAAATCGCTGAAGCAAAGCCCAAAAAATACAAAAAGGTCAAAGTCAAACCTTGAAGTGAGAAAATACCCAGGACGCGTTGTTGAGGAATGATCAAAGAAATGATGATCAAATACACAGGCAGTCTGGCAGAGCAAGTGGTAAACGGGGTTACCAATATGGTAATCAGGCGCTCTTTCCAATTTTCGATGTTTCGGGTGGCCATGATGGCTGGAATGGCACAAGCCGTTCCAGAAATAAGTGGCACTACACTCTTTCCACTGAGTCCAAAACGGCGCATGACACGATCCATTAAAAATAC
>WTIY01000017.1 GCA_011525065.1 Flavobacteriales bacterium | reverse complement strand
GTAGGCTACCGGCCAATTCGACCTTCCATTGAAACCGCGTAAAACTATTGTCATTGACCGCTTCCCGATTGTCCATTTGCCAAGTGAAATTTGAGGCTAAAATCAAGTTATTTTCGGTCAATCTATTTTTTCGCTGGGCGATGGCGTTCATCTCTCTACTGAGTTCTGGGGTAAAACTCCAGGGGTTTTGATCGTTTTGAGCACTGGCCAAAAACGCGTTGGCTTGATCGGGAATACCCAGTGTGGTTTCATCGCCATCAAAGGGATAATCCACTTCCTGAGCAATGTCGTTAAGTCTTTGGTAGGAGGCGCGATAAACATTAAAGTAGTTGGCTGCATTTAAATTACGCACGTACTGTAAGTTTAACACATCGAGCAAATTGGTTCGCGTGTTGCTCGGTCGCCAGCGGTAACTGAAGATGCCATTAAAGTTTTGTCGATCCAGTCCGATATTTTGTTGAGAGTTGAGCCCGGTGCTGATGGCCGTTGTCGGGGCCATGTATTTTGGAATAATGCTCTGGGTGTTGACGGGAAAGAGCAGTCTTGGAATGCTCAGTCGCGCGTCGATACCCACGTCAGAACTGTTAAAAAATTTACTATCGCTGATTGCATTGTCTTTCGATGAACCCACACTTCCGCGTGCAGAGATCTCTAAATTTTCCGCCCCTTTAAATACATTTCGAATTAAAAATGAGGTGCTGAACCCCACGCCAAATTGCTGAATGGTAGAGGTGTAGGCATCAAGATCTAGACCAAACGTATATTTTTTACGCGGGGTCAAATAGATGGTGCTGATCAAACCTGTTTCAGTGGTATCGCTGGGATCAACGCGGTAATGGATGGTGGGGTATTTAAAATTTCTCAGTTCGTTGATTTGGGTGTTGGTCACCGTGCGATCAATGTCTCGGTATAAAGCGCCCGGAATAAGGGCGATAGCATTGGTAAGGGCTTTGGCTCGATATTTTGCTCCACCATGACTGTAAAGTTCGTATCCATTGAACTGTATGGTGTCGGTAAAAGGTTGCATTTGATTTCGCGCATCGTGATCCGTAATGATGCGTACACGATTAATGGTGTATTGTTTGAACGGCGCTGTGGTGGAAATCGAATCTCCCTTGTTGATTCTTCGGTTTGGGATGATGTAATTGACATTTACGCGATGGTCAAGTCCATTGGTATCCGCCTCAAAAGTCACGTAGTCCTGATCAAAAAAATAAAATCCTGAATTGCGCATCTGCAGGGTAATTCGAGCGCGTTCATTATCAAAATTGGCCAGGTCGTAAGGCTCAGCTGTTTTGATGAAACTGGCGTCTTTTGTGGCTGTAAACAGCGAATCGATCAGTGGGGATTCGATGTCAATGCCGATGTCCCCGATGGCATAACGACGGTTTAAATTAAGTGCGTAGCGCAAACGCCCTCGATTGAGTTGAGTGGTATCTTTTAGCACCGTGTAACGCCCCTTTATATTGAAATATCCTTGATTGTAGAAGTATTTTTTCAGTTGATCGAGTGATCGTGATGCCTTAAGTGTGTCAATCACCACCGGGGCACTCCCCGTATTTTGTAACCATCGATTGAATTTGATTTTTGCGGTATCAATGGCTCGAATTTGCTTTGCAGAGAGCAAACGTTCTAATCTCTGGGCTCTTTTGGGCTTGGCGGTAAGCCATTGATCAAAACGCTGGTGGGGATTTGGCTTAGCTAAGTTATGAACTAAAACCCCCAAAGGGACCCCGATGATGGGTAGTTTAGTGTTTGGTTTTTGGAGCAATAAACTAGAGAGTTCATCGTCCTGAGCCGTCTTTTCATCAATAAGGATTTCATTACTCACCAGCCATAGCTGGTCTTCACTTAGCCTTCGCGTAGGACTGCAAGCTTGAAGCAAGATAATTCCTAAAATAAGTGATATTTTTGTGACAGAGCGCCTCAAGAAGCCGTAGTTAATACCTCAAAAATAGGATAATTTTGATAAGCAAGAGCGAAATAAAATTAATAACGAGTCTACACCGTAAAAAGTACCGGAATCGTCATAATTTATTCATCGCAGAAGGCGAGAAGCTGATCAAAGACCTTTTGGGATCAGGTCTTGAGTTGACCCATTTTTACACCACAGAAACACCTGCTCAATGGGCGAATCAAGCCATAGAAATTTCTGAGCGAGACTTGGAAAAAATCAGTGCTCAAAAGCATCCAAATGGTTGGCTTGCCGTTTTTAAAAAACCGACTTCTTCTACAGAGGATTCAGATTGGGTGGTTGCCTTGGATGAGGTTCAAGATCCCGGTAATTTGGGGACCATACTTCGGCTATGCGATTGGTTTGGTATGCCGAATTTAATCTGTTCAGAAGGAACAGTAGACGCGTTTAACCCAAAAGTGGTGCAAGCCAGTATGGGATCTATTGCCCGCGTAAATCTCCAATATGTGAATTTGAATCAGTGGTTAACTGCACAAACAAAGCCGATTTTTGGTGCCGTTCTGGACGGTGTCGAGGTCACGCAATTGACTTGGCCGGATCAAGGGGTTTTACTTTTGGGAAATGAGGGTCAGGGCATCGGTCCCTTTTCGGCTCAACACATCACAGATCGCATCAGTATCGCAGGACATAGCAAGCGTGGTGCAGAGAGCCTCAATGTCGCGATGGCTGCCGGTATTTTACTGCATGAATGGCAACGACAATAAAAAAATAGGGCTTTTTACTGAAACGTAAAATTGATAAACACGCCTCTTGTCTTCATTGAGGCAATGTTTGAGGTCCATGGGCTCAGAGGATTTCTGTCTCTGACCAGTTCATCGGTTGTGGCAAATACACCTCGAATGGACGGGGAAAATTTAAAGTAGTACAGGTAAAAATCAATGCCGAATCCCAATTCGTAATAATTCGTGTTTCGGGTCATGCGAAATTGACCAAAGTAATTGTCCTCAGGATTGTTTTCATTGCTCCCTAAATTGATCGACTTGGAGA
>WTIY01000275.1 GCA_011525065.1 Flavobacteriales bacterium | reverse complement strand
GGCGGGGATTCAACTCAAAGACGGTAAAGACGGAACAAGTTTTAGTTTAGACTAACCAAACAGAATTTAAGTGTTTCTTCTTACCCAGCCCCTTATCCTGCTCATTAAAATATATCAAAATTTCATTTCACCACTGTTGCCATCGACTTGCCGCTTTCAGCCCACTTGCTCTCATTACAGCATCGAGGCGCTAAAAAAACACGGTGCTTTCCGAGGGGGATTTTTAGCCATTAAGCGCATTGCCAGATGCCATCCATGGGGAGACTCGGGTCATGATCCAGTGCCATAAGGCCAATTTATCGTCGATTGAAAAGTTGGATGAACCGACTAACAATGATCGTAAGGTACGAGTCATAATTGACCTGAGGCCACAACCATTGACCACCTTTTTTCTATCTTTACACTAAACATAGACCATGACCACATTTTTAAGCATTTATTGGGCACCCTCCGAAGGTATTGATCTGGGTTTTTACACCATACAGTACTATTCGCTCATGTTCGTTTTGGCCTTTTCGCTTGGATGGTATTTAATGAAGAAAATCTTCATTCGCGAAGGGGTTGCTTTAGAAAAATTGGACAGTTTGTTCATGTATATGGTCCTGGCCATTCTCATTGGCGCTCGACTGGGTCATGTTATTTTTTACCAGCCTGAGTTATTTCATCAAGATTTTTTCTCCGTATTCCTGCCTTTCAAATTCAAAGGGGGATTCGCCTTCACTGGGTTTCGAGGTCTGGCTTCTCATGGAGCGGCCATTGGTATCATTATCGCTATGTATTTGTATCAAAAAAATGTATTGAAAGAATCCCTACTCTGGCTTTTTGATCGAATCGTCATTCCGGTGTCTTCAGGTGCAGTGTTGGTGCGCATTGGCAATTTTATGAATTCAGAAATTGTGGGTCATCCTACAGGTTCAGACTTCGGGGTGATCTTTGCCAATAATGGTGAAGACTTCGCCCGTCATCCAGCTCAGCTGTACGAGTCTTTTGGTTATGTATTCGTGTTTTTGATTTTGTATTGGATTTATTGGCACACGGATAAACGCCTCAAACAAGGCTATATTTTTGGCTTATTCTTAATCCTTTTGTGGTCCGTTCGATTCGTCGTTGAATTTTATAAAAAGAGTCAGGGTGGATTTGAGTCGTCACTGGGTGATTTGCTCAGCACTGGCCAGTGGTTGAGCATCCCTTTTATCATCGCGGGTATTGTTTTGTTGTTTAGAGCCAATAAAATCCAGAGCTCATGAAGCCTAAATACCTTTGGTTAATTGGCGCCGCCGCCGTGATTTTCGGCTTTGGCAGCTGCATGAACCAAAAGAAAGAAAAAGTCCTTACACGTACCATATCGTTCACCAAAGAAGGTGAATTAAACCTATTGAGACCAGAGGTTGATACCTTAATTGCGTCTCTGGATATCGAAATTGCCGAATCTGAATACGAGACCCAAACCGGGCTCATGTATCGTAACTCAATGGAGGATCATCAGGCCATGCTCTTTATCTTTGAGCAAGAAGCTCCGCTTAGTTTTTATATGAAAAACACGCAGTTCCCTTTAGACATCATTTATTTAGACAAGGGACTCAACATCGTCCAAATCTACAACGAAACCAAACCATTTGACGCAAGACCATTACCCTCTAATCGCCCTGCGCAGTATGTCCTCGAAGTCAATGCAGGCCTCGCGAAAAGGTGGAATCTACAGTCCGGTGACAAAGCCAAATTCTCCCGCTTGTAAAAGGCTAATCCCGCGCTCCATTATTCGATTTTAAACAAAAAAATCCCGCGTTTGCGGGATTTAATAGTTCAATCTCTAAGCATTGACCGGCGCATTAAACGTTGTTCAGGCCAAATACACGATTATTCTTCATCGTCCTCTTGCTTGTCGCTGAGGTCAATACCGCGCTTTTTGACGGTATCAAAAAATACAGGTGTAGCAATGAACAGAGACGAATAAGTACCGACCAGGATTCCAACAATCAAAGCGAAAATCAATCCTCGGATGGACTCTGCCCCCAATAGGAAAATGGTCAACAATACGATCAGTGTTGTTAATGAAGTATTCAAAGTACGGCTCAAAGTACTGTTCAATGCACCGTCTATGATTTTATTCATGCGCCAACTGCTATGCTCATTAAAGAACTCACGTATGCGGTCGAATACAACCACGGTGTCATTTAATGAGTAACCAATCACCGTCAAAATCGCAGCGATAAAAGACTGATCGATTTCCATATTGAATGGCATGAACTGGTAGGTCAAAGAAAAGACCCCAAGAACAATAATCACATCGTGAAATACTGCTGCAACGGCACCCAAACTGAATTGCCATCTTCTGAATCGCAATAAAATATAAAGAAAGACCACGACCAATGAGCCCAATACTGCTAGGAATGAAGAAGACTTGATGTCATCCGCAATGGTCGGTGAAACCTTGTAGTACTCCATGCGACCTGCCATCTTATTTTCATCATCAGCCACAAAACTGTTATAATCCATGCCTTCTGGCAGATAGCTGACTAAAGCCTCAAACAACATTTGTTCAATCTCAACATCGACCTCAGCACCGGTTTCCTCGACCTTGTATTTAGTCGAGATTTTTAATTGGTTGTTACCGCCGTAAGTTTTGGCTTCAGCACTTTCAAAAACGGCAATCAAGTCATTTTGAACCTCCAAGGCATTCACATCGCGGTCAAAACGCACGGTATAGGTACGTCCACCGACAAAGTCGATCCCTTGATTCAGACCATTGGTGAACAATGACCCGATACTCACCAGAAGCAACACACCAGAAAGTGCGTAGGCCATTTTTCTCTTAGCCAAAAACTTAATGGCCACATTGCGGAATAGATTTTTCGTAATCGAGGTCGAACACGTCAATGACTTCCCGTTATGAGTAAATCGATCTATAAAGAGTCGGGTTACAAAAATGGCTGTAAATAATGAAGTACAAATACCAATCAGTAAAGTAGTGGCAAAACCTTGAATGGGTCCTGTTCCAAATACCAAAAGAATCAAACCTGTTAGCCCTGTCGTAATGTTGGCATCCAGAATTGAAGACAAAGCATTACTAAAACCATCGTTGATGGCATCACGCTGTGATTTACCGCGGAATAACTCCTCTCGAATACGCTCAAAAATAAGTACGTTCGCATCCACCGACATTCCGATGGTCAATACAATACCGGCGATTCCTGGTAAAGTCAGTACGGCACCCAATCCGGCCAATACTCCAAAAATGAATAGAATGTTCACCACAAGGGCTACGTTGGCGAAAGCGCCTGCTTTGCCGTAATACAGCATCATCCAGAACAACACAATGGACAAGGCAATGATAAAGGAGAGAATACCGCTATCAATGGCTTCTTTACCCAGAGTTGGACCGACAACTTCAGCCTGAATGATGTCTGCAGAGGCAGGCAGTTTACCGGCTCTTAATACGTTGGCCAAATCCTGAGCCTCAGGAATGGTAAAGTCCCCGGTAATTTCGCTACGACCTCCCGAGATTTTTCCAGAGCTCACCCCGGGGGCTGAATAAACTACATCATCCAATACCACAGCGATTTGAGACTGATTGTTGTAAGCATATTCCGTCATGTCCTCCCAAATCTTGGCTCCTACTCCATTCATTTGCATGGTGACCGCCACTCGACCAGCTTGGGTGTAGGACTGTTGTGCATCGACAATTACACCACCACTGAGTTCTGGAGTGTCTTCTCTGTTGCCCTTAATGGCGTACAAACTTGTAATCTCCTCACCAACGGATTCATTGTATTCAGGGATGCTCCAAATAAAATTGTAGTAGCGCTGCTCTCCACTGAGTAAGGCGCGGACCTGTGGCTCGCGCAAGTAGCCATTAATCAGGGCTGTATCTTTAAGCGAAAATGATGCCAGTCCTGGATTACTCGCACGAACGGGTAAAATACGATTCAATAATGGACGGTCGAGCATAGGGTCATCCGCCTGATTGACTTCCTCTCCCCCTAACAGATCAGCAAGATCGTCATCTTCTTCTGCGGCTGTTTCCTCAGCAGTCTCCTGCTCCGGTGAACGGGCCGCGAGCAATTCTTTCAATTTGGCATCTGCATCGATTAAAAAGGTGGTAATGTTCTCTTCTTTTACTACCTCCCAAAATTCCAATTGAGCGGTACTTTGTAATAGTTTTTTAACGCGTTCTACATCTTTGGCCCCTGGTAATTCAACCAAAATTCGACCAGAGTTCCCCAATCGTTGAAGGTTGGGCTGGGTTACACCAAATTTATCAATACGCTTGCGCAATACCTCAAATGCAGAAGCAATGGATTCATCTACCTTGCGGGTGATGACCGATTTCACCTCATCGTTAGACATGCCACTGAGGATTTGGTCCTCTAAACCTTTGTTGAAGAATATGTCTGGTGAGGCTAAATTATTTTCCCCGGGCAAGGCCTCAAAAGCTTCGAAAAAGGATTCCAAGAAAGTACTTTGAGAGGACTTTTGAAGTTCGCCTGCATCGGCCAGAGCCTGGTTGAATGCAGGGTCTTTTGTATTGTTAGCTAGTCCAGCCAGGATGTCTTTAACAGAAACCTGAAGGATTACATTGATACCCCCTTTAAGGTCTAATCCTTTGTTTAAGACTTTGTCTTTGGCTGTGTTATAATCGATGCCAAAAAATTGAGGTTCTGACCCCACAGAATCGATGTAGCGCAAAGCAGCCGCCTGCCGCTCCTGAGACTGTGTCGCATCAAAACGAGAATTCGCCGCAGCCTGTGCCGCATCTTCAACTTGATTTGCGACGAAGGTAAACGACAATTGGTATAAACTGACCAATCCGAAAAGTATCGCAAAGACGGTTATGAGTCCTTTATTTTGCATTCTATCTTGGTTTAGAGTATTTAAAAACGTGCAAATATAGTTTTTCAAAAAGGAAATGGCAATTATTTTGGCCCGAAAAAACGCCAAAAAAGGCCGCTAATTGCGGCCTTGACATCAGCTTATGATGGTCTTAAATCACCCCAATAACGCATTGGTTTTTCTTACGCCCTCAGCACTATTCTTAAGATGCGTCTGCTCATCCTCATTGAGGTCCAGCGCGACGATTCGCTCTATCCCATTTCGGCCGAGAATCACTGGAACCCCAATACAAAGGTCAGTGAGTCCGTATTCACCCTCGAGTAAAGCCGAGCATGGCATCATTTTCTTTTGGTCACAGGCAATACTCTGAACGAGACTCGAAACGGCAGCTCCTGGAGCATACCAAGCGGAGGTTCCTAACAATTTGGTCAAAGTCGCCCCACCCACTTTGGTGGCCTCGCGTACCTGATCCAAGCGCTCGCCAGAAAGAAATTCACTCACAGGAACACTGCTTCTTGTGGCCAAACGAGTCAGGGGAATCATTCCCGTATCGCTATGCCCACCGATAACCATCCCATCAATATCACTTGATGGAGCGTCCAGTGCTTCAGCCAATCGATATTTGAAGCGCGCACTGTCTAGAGCGCCACCCATACCGATGATTCGGTTTTTAGGCAAGCCCGTCACTTTATGGGCCAAATATGTCATGGTATCCATGGGGTTACTTACCACAACCAAAATGGTTTCAGGAGACTCTTCGATCAAGGCTCCAGCGACATTCTTTACAATTCCCGCATTAATACCAATAAGCTCTTCACGAGTCATTCCCGGTTTTCTGGGAATTCCCGAGGTAATGACACAAATATCGCTTCCCTTAGTAGCCGAATAATCGTTGGTTACTCCAGTAATTTTTGTATCAAATCCATTGAGTGTAGCTGTTTGCATTAAATCCATAGCCTTGCCCTCTGCAAAGCCTTCTTTAATGTCTAACAAAACCACTTCACTGGCGAAATTTTTTATGGCGATATATTCTGCACAGCTCGCGCCTACTGCACCTGCCCCTACAACAGTAATTTTCATGTTTATTGTGACTTTTTGTGAATAATTGGGTTGTTCAATTGCTGCGTTTCCGCGGGGCAAAAATATCAATTAATATGCACTTAACCTATTCAGACTGACAGTAAGTAAATCGTGTAAACCTAAGGCATAAGACTAATTAACGAATACTCACCGACAAGCCAGTAGAAAAGGTGTTGTATTCCTGAATGGTGTATGAGGCAAATAATTTAAAAATCGCCAAATTCAGTCGCATGCCCAGTCCAAATCTCGGACTGTTTACGTCGGCTTTGAATTGCAGTGGATTCGTAATGGTCTCACTAAGTTGACCCAGTGCAATTCCACCAGCGGACTCTAAATCATAAGTCAAGGTGTAATCTCCATTGAGTTCCAAACGACTTCCTCCACGACCAAATCCAGCCGAAGCAAAAAACTCAATCACAGCTAAATTCACAGAACCGATGGCTTGAACCGAAAGCGTATTTAGAGCAAAAAGACCTTCTCCACCCACTACCGTAACATCGTCTAAATTATCACTAGAATCGATTTGATAGGTCACTTTTGTATTGCTGTAGGCCACAAGTGCACTAATGCTGACTGGAGTAGCCGATAGACCGGGGATGTATTGCGTGATGTCGTGCTGCAGCCCTAGACCAAACATCGAATTTTTAACCTTGTCATTGACGCCGATGTCTGGTAAAAAACGAATTTTTAAATCCGTACTGGTAGGCAGTCCAAGACCAACTTGAATCATGGGTGTTGCCACCCCTTTTAGTGGAAAATCAGGACCAATTCCTCCAGGCATCTGAAATTCAGCAACCTTGAAGGTTCCGTCACCTACAGGAACGCGAACATCAAAAAACGTGCCGTCTGGATCGTCCCCCAAAACGGTAGAGACACGCTCTGTCTCTCCGACCTGAGAGCGCACAAAATTATAGTCTGAGGCCTTGAATAAAAATGCTTTATCACCATTGGGTACTAAGGCCATATTAGCGCCAAAGGTCACGTCAAACCCAAGAACGCTATGGGTACGCCCTGTAGTATACCAACCGTCATTCATACTGTAGACCACACCCTTGAGTGCAGGTTCAATATAAGCCTGAGTGAGGCGTTCAGCATCCGCTGCAGCCAATAGAATGCTTTCTAGTTCTTGGGCCTGTACCAACGGATGCAAGCTCAGTAATGTGTAAATAATAAATTTCTTCATGATTTTGGGGTTTAAAAGATTTCTTTAAATGTATAAAAAACCCACGGAAAACCGTGGGCTTTGAATCCATCTAACTCGAATCGTTTAGGCGTCAATGTTGGCGTAAACTGCATTGCGCTCAATGAAGTCGCGACGAGGCGGCACTTCATCGCCCATAAGCATGGAAAAAATACGATCAGCCTCGGTACCATTGTCAATGGAAACCTGACGAAGCGTTCTAAATTCCGGATTCATGGTTGTATCCCATAGTTGTTCCGCATTCATTTCTCCAAGCCCCTTATATCGTTGAACAGAAACACCACCACCCCATTCTTTACTCAGCGCATCCCGTTCCTTATCGTCCCATGCATAGGCTTTTTTCGCTCCTTTTTTGACCAAATATAGCGGTGGTGTCGCGATGTACACATGCCCCCCTTCAATCAGCGCGCGCATGTATCGGAAGAAAAAGGTCAAAATTAAAGTGGAAATATGACTGCCATCAACATCCGCATCACACATGATCACGATTTTGTGGTAGCGCAGTTTTTCCAGATTGAGTTCTTTAGCATCTTCTTCGGTACCGATGGTGACCCCTAATGCGGTAAATATATTTTTGATCTCCTCGTTTTCGAACACTTTGTGCTGCATGGCCTTTTCGACATTCAAGATTTTACCACGCAATGGCAAGATGGCTTGAAAATTTCGATCCCGTCCTTGCTTGGCTGTTCCTCCTGCAGAATCTCCCTCGACTAAAAACACCTCGCATTTTTCAGGATCCTGTTCGGAACAGTCCGAAAGCTTTCCTGGCAGACCAGCGCCACCCATTACGGTTTTGCGCTGCACCATTTCACGTGCTTTTCGCGCCGCATGCCTTGCTTGAGCAGCCAAAATTACCTTTTGAACAATGGTTTTGGCATCGTTCGGGTGCTCTTCTAAATAGTTTTCAAGCATTTCAGAAACCGCCTGGCTCACCGCAGAAGTAACCTCGCGATTACCGAGTTTAGTTTTTGTCTGGCCTTCAAATTGTGGTTCAGCGACTTTGACCGAAACAATCGCGGTTAATCCTTCGCGAAAATCATCACCCGAAATTTCAAATTTTAGCTTGTCCAACAGCCCAGAAGCATCGGCATATTTTTTCAAGGTTGTGGTTAGCCCTCGTCTAAAACCGGATAAATGGGTCCCTCCCTCGTGGGTATTAATGTTGTTGACGTAGGAGTGTAAATTTTCGTTAAACGAGGTGTTGTAAATCATCGCCACTTCAACCGGGATGTCATTCTTTTCACCTTCCATCGAAATGACTTCTGCAATCAATGGCTCTCGGTTACCATCTAAAAATTTAATGAACTCCTTAAGCCCCTCTTCACTGTGGAATTTTTCCTTTGGGTGGCTCCCGTCTTCCTCTTGGCGACGCATGTCGGTTAAGTAGATGGTAATGCCTTTATTCAAAAACGCCAATTCACGAAGTCGACTGGCTAAGGTATCGTAGTTGTATTCTCTGGTTTGGGTAAAAATTTCGTCGTCGGGCAAAAACGTCACTAAGGTTCCTCTTTCAGCGGTATCACCAACTGATTTTACGGGGTACAGGGCTTTTCCTCGCTCGTATTCCTGTTCCCATATTTTACCATCGCGAAAAACTGTAGCCTTCAAGGAGGCAGAAAGCGCATTAACACAACTGACCCCGACACCGTGTAGTCCTCCTGAAACCTTGTACGAATCCTTATCAAATTTACCTCCAGCACCAATTTTAGTCATGACCACTTCCAGTGCAGAGACCCCCTCTTTTTTATGGAGGTCAACCGGTATACCACGACCGTTGTCTTTAACCGAGATTGAATTGTCCTGATTGATCACCACATCTATGGTGTCGCAATGGCCAGCTAAGGCTTCATCGATAGAGTTGTCGACTACTTCATAAACCAAATGATGTAATCCCCGCACGCCCACATCACCGATGTACATCGATGGTCGCATTCGCACGTGTTCCATGCCTTCTAGAGCCTGAATATTATCGGCCCCATAATTGGTCTTGTTGACTTCTTCACTCATAAGTTTTAGGTTGTTTTTTTCGCTGGGAAAAATGTATTAACAAATATAACCAAATCCCCAGTGATTTCAACGCATAACAAGGAATCGAACCTCCGAAGTTATCAACAAATTTTGTGAAAAAAACCAACCCAGAAAACCTTAAAAAAATCTGGGGTCAAAAAAGAAAAAAATCGACACAATAACCCTCTCTAAAAACAGCAGGAGGAATTATGGAATGTTGAGGTATTTGTGGGTCTGTAACGAGAGAATCCAGCGGGTATTTTTCATGACGTAGTCCACCATTAGCGGCATCATTTTATCGCGCTGACTCCATTCTGGCTGTAAATACAGCTTACAGTTTGGTCCAATCAAGGCAGCTTGCTCTTCAGCAAAGATAAAATCGTGATTGTTATGGATGATGACTTTGAGTTCATCAGCCTTGTGATAAATAGACTCTAGAGGACGTTTATTCTTTTTGGGTGAAAGACAAATCCAGTCCCAAGTTCCCGTTAACCTATAGGCTCCAGAAGTTTCGATGTGGGTCTGAAGACCTGCCGCCTTCAATCCATCAGTCAAAGGATCCATAGGCCACATTAAAGGCTCTCCGCCAGTGACCACAATGGTCTCGGCGTGACTTTTTGCCTTATGAATGATCTGGGCTATGTCGGTTGGTGGGTGGATTTTGGGGTTCCAGCTTTCTTTGACGTCGCACCAATGGCAGCCCACATCACATCCTCCTACCCGAATAAAATAAGCTGCAGTTCCTTTGTGATAACCCTCACCCTGAAGGGTGTAAAACGCTTCCATAAGAGGAAGATAAGTGCCTTGAGCCACCGCATGCTCTATATTTATATCGGCTTCATTCATGCCGCAAAGATAAAATTAATTCGTCGACCCACGGGCTAAATAAGTCCTTTTGGCCTGGTCTATATCGGGAACATGATTATTTTTGTTCCAGTTAAATTTCATCACAACACACCCATGAATCGCATTATACCTCTATTGGCTTTGACACTCATCTTTGCCTGTCAAAACACCACTTGGACCATCACAAAAAATGGGGTAGGCCCCATTATTTCAGGTACCACACTAGATGAATTGGCTGTCCTTTTTCCGTCAGATTCATTGGTCGCAGCTACGGGCAAAGGCGACGCTCTAATTGGAGATGTTGAAATTTTTAATTCCCAAGGAAAACTCAAACTCGTTGTGGCTGCCGATGATGGCGATGATCCAACCTCCAAGATTGCTTACGTCCGAATAGTTGATCCTCAATTCACCACACAAAGTGGTATCGGACCAAGCAGTACTTTTGGTCAAATTAAAGACCTTTACCAAGTTGAAGGGATTGATAATGCGATCAATTCTGTTGTGATAAGTTTTAAGGACGCACCGTGGTACATCACGATAGATAAAACAGAACTGCCTGAAAATATTCGATACGACTTTGCCAGTAAAATTGAACTGGCTCAAATCCCTGGTGAGGCCAAGATCAAGTATTTTATCTACTCCTGGTAACGTCCTGAACCCTATTTCAGGCCACTTGTTTACCTCGGTATCGATCGCTGAGATAATCGGCAGCTTTGAAACCGTAAAATATCACAATGAAGAAAGGGAAAATTAAAAGTTCCTCTACCAAAATGTAGTAGGGCCAATCCCCCAATAAATCGAGTAATGAGGGATGCTCGGGTTTGCGCATCAAAAACAAATAATTTGACCCCACTAGCGCATTGACCGCTATAATGAATACCAGATAAATTTGAATCGCCCCGAAAGCCTTGAAAATACTTTTGAACTTGGGCCGCATGCCGTAAATAACCGAGGCATAGATCATGTACAC
>WTIY01000055.1 GCA_011525065.1 Flavobacteriales bacterium | reverse complement strand
GTTCAGTTTCAGGACAAAACGTGAAAGGAATTAGCTTTGACGGGGATTGGTTTCGTTTCCAAATTTTAATTATGTTAAGGATTTGATAAAAAAATTGTATATTTCACCCCGAAATGTTGGTGTTCAAGCGATTTGAACGCCTTTTTTCCTATGTGTAATATTTGAAAACGACTGATTAACAAGTAAATTAACCTAAAACCGAGAATTAAATGAAAAACAAACTACTAACTAAACTTTTGTTGCTCCCAGTTGTTCTGCTTATGAGCAGTACTGCCTTCGCGCAGATGACTGTAAGCGGAACCGTGTCTGACGCTAACGGACCAGTTCCTGGAGTGAATGTTGTAGTGCAAGGCACTGCAAATGGAGCACAAACTGATTTCGATGGTAATTATTCGATTAGTGACGTAGCAAATGATGCGACGCTTGTCTTTAGTTACATTGGTTATGCAACTCAAGAAGTTGCTGTAGGAGGCCAGTCTACTGTAAATGTGACTTTGGCCGAGGATGCTCAGGCGCTTGCCGAGGTTGTGGTGATCGGATACGGTACAACAACCGTAAAGGATGCTACTGGATCTGTTACTGCAGTTACTGCTGAGGACTTTAACCAAGGGGTCATCAACTCTCCTGAACAATTGATCCAAGGTAAAACAGCCGGGGTTCAGATTTCTCAGAGTACTGGTGAGCCAGGTGCTGGAATCGACATTCGTATTCGTGGTGCAGCTTCTGTACGTTCGAACAACAACCCGTTATTTGTTGTGGATGGTATTCCTCTTTCAGGGGGGAACACTTCTGCAGAAGGTGATGCTGTTGGTATCGGTTCAAACGCAGCCAAAAACCCATTGTCGTTCATTAACCCTAATGATATCGAGAGCATCAGTATCTTGAAAGATGCCTCTGCTGCTGCCATTTATGGTTCTCGTGGAGCGAATGGTGTTGTTTTCATCACAACAAAATCAGGGAAGGGTGCCCGCGGATCTTCATGGGAATACTCTTCTAGCATGTCTATTGCTTCTGTAGCTAAGACTTTTGATTTATTGTCTGCTGAGAAGTATTTAAGTCGTGCTGCTGACTTTGGTTTTAATGTAGAAGAGCGTGATTTTGGTGATAACACCAACTGGCAAGACTACATTTTTAGAACCTCAACGTCTACCAACAACGATTTGGCTTACTCGAACAACTATGGGTCAGGTAATTTACGTGCGACATTTGGGTATAACAAAAACTTTGGTGTTGTAGAAAATACTTCATTAGAGCGTGTTACCGGTCGTATCAACTGGAATCAAAGATTTCTTGATGACAAATTGAAAATTGGTGTTCAGTCTTCAATTTCTCGTGTAAATGACGAAGGTGCGGCGACTGCTGCTAGTGCTGGATTCCGAGGTGACCTTTTAGGTGCGGCTTACTCAGCCAATCCGACTTGGCCAACTTCTCCGGACTTTGATGGAACTGGTGGTCTTTTAAGTCCATCTACCATGTTAAAGTATTTCCAAAATAGAGCAAACACAAACCGTATGTTAGTTAATGTTTCGGCTGAATATGCCTTAACGTCTGACTTATCTGCGAAAGTGAACATCGGTCTTGATGAATCAGAATCAACTCGTATTTCTACGGCATCTCCAAACGCCATTAACTTTGGTGGTGGTGTTCTAGGAAATGGTCGTGGTAGTTTAGCTGATTTGAATACCAAGAGTGAGCTTTTGGAAGCTACCTTAAATTACTCCAAGGAATTCGAAAACTCTAGCTTAGACATCTTGGCTGGTTACTCTTACCAGAACTTCAACCGTAATGGACGCAACGCCAACGCTTGGGGCTTCTTTACTGAGGACATGAACCAGATGGGTGATGCGATCGAAAGCACCGCCAACGCTATTGAAGCAAAAATTACTGGTGACTACCAACAATACGGATTCGCTGGAAACACTGGCGGTATTTTTGTTAACCGTCTATTCCCAGAACCAACCACAGACATAATTACTGACCTTAACAACCTGGCTGTAAAATCAATTTTTGTTGACACTTATGACAACACAGATGAATTGCAGTCTTACTTTGGTCGTGTAAACTATTCAATCGCAGATAAGTATTTACTAACTGCGACAATGCGTGCTGACGGTTCTTCTCGCTTTGGTGAGGATAACCAATACGGTTACTTCCCTTCTGGAGCTTTTGCCTGGAAATTACATAACGAGGACTTTGTTGGTGACAATGTATCTACCCTTAAACTTCGTTTAGGTGCAGGTATCACTGGTAACCAAGAAGGTCTAGGATACGGTAACTTTACCCAAAGACAGCGTTATGCTGGTGGTGGACCAGATGATGGTGGAAACATCAACATCCCTGGTATTGTAGACGTTTCTTATCCAAACCCTGCACTTAAGTGGGAGGAGACAATGCAGTACGCTGCTGGTCTAGATTTTGGATTCAACAACGATCGTTTGAACGGTAGTGTCGATGTATACCGCAAGGAAACTTCTGACCTATTGTTTAACGTATTGGCGGCACAGCCTTCTGTTCAGCCATTCTTATTCTTGAATTTACCTGATTCAAAGGTAGTTAACCAAGGATTTGAAGTGAGCTTAGGGTATGATCTAATCTCAAGTGATGACTTGACTTGGAACGCCACTTTAAATGCAGCATTCAACGATAACATGGTTGAGGAGTTGCAAGGTGAATTTGACGCTGGTACCATCCGTGGACAAGGACTATCATTGGCTTTCGCCCAAAAGCTAAAAGCTGGTGAGCCTTTATTCTCTTACTTCCTACGTGAGTTTGAAGGATTTGATCCTGACACTGGACAGCCAGTACAATCTGATGTTCAAGACTTTGTTGGAAAAAGCGCATTGCCTACACTAACAGGAGGTCTGTCAACATCATTGAGTTATGGTAACTGGACTGCGTCTGCTTACTTCTCAGGACAATTCGGTCACTACATTTACAACAACACTGCGAACGCCTTCTTTACTGCAGGTGCCTTCCGTGGTGGACGTAACGTGACTTCTGATGTACTTACTGCTGGTGAGTCTTTTGACGCAGCGGCTGACGTTTCTACACGTTTCCTTGAGAGTGGAGACTTTGTTCGTTTCCAAAACGCTACTGTAAGTTACAAAGTGCCACTTTCTGGCGATGAATTCTTCTCGTCATTGGTGCTTTCTGTAACTGGACAGAACTTATTTGTAATCACAGACTATTCAGGTTTAGATCCTGAGGTAAGTAGTTCACCTGCAGGTGGTGACTTATTAAACGGTCTTCCAGTTTTCGGTATTGACTACGCAGGTTACCCAAGACCGAGAACATTTACTTTTGGACTAAACGCTAAATTTTAAAAGATAAATTATGAAAAGAACCATGAAAAATTTCATGAAGCCGGTACTCGCGAGTGCGATTCTATCTTTATTGACCGTTTCCTGTACTGACCTAGCGATTGAAGAGACTGACTCTATCATCGCAGAGGGATCTACAGTATTCGAAGGAGTAGCTGATGTTGATGCATCAATTACTAACCTATACAATGACACCTATGGACAACTTGGTGATCAAGGTAATTTCTTTGCCTTGAATGAAGTATCTACAGATGAAACCCTTGTTCCTACACGAGGAACTGACTGGGGAGATAATGGAATCTGGAGAACGCTTCACGCACACACTTGGAGTCCTACACACCAATTTGTACTAAACACTTGGAACAACTTGAACCAGAATGTTCTTCGTGCCTCACAGATCCTTGATCCATTGAGTGCGCCGAACGCCGAGCAAGATGCTCAGGCTCGTTTCCTACGTGCTTTTAGTATGTATTTCGTGTTAGACCTTTATGGCGTTGCGCCATTCCGTCAGCCAACTGATGCTCCAGATGTTAATCCATCTGTACTTTCAGCTTCTGAAGCTTATAACTTCATCGTAAATGATCTTGAAACAGCACTTCCAAACTTGCCAATGGCAGGTCCTGGTCCAACTGAAGAAGGTCACTCAAGAGCGAACCAAGCCGCTGCTCACTTTATGCTGGCTAAGGTTATGTTAAACTCTGAGCGTTACACTGGATCTCAACCAAACTACCAAGCGGTTGTCGATCACGTGGATGCGATTGCTGCTGAAGGCTATGCGCTTCAAGCCGGTTATTTTGACATCTTCAAACAAGATGTTCCAGATTCAGAAACCATTTGGTATGCTAAAGCTGGTGTAGGTAACCGTATTTGGAATGGACTTCACTACAACCAAAACTCTCCTGACAACTCAGGTGGGGGATGGAACGGATTCACCACCTTAGCTGAGTTTTATGACAGCTTCGAAGGTCCAGAGAGCAATGCTCTTGATGCTGGCCAAGAGGAGCGTCGTGGATGGGTGCCAGATGCGGCCACCGCAAATTCAGAAAACTTAGGTATTGGTTACGGCTTCCTAGTTGGTCAGCAGTACGACGAAGATGGTTCCATCTTGAAAGATCGTTCTGGTAACCCACTTATCTTTACCAAAGATCTTCCAGGTCTTTCTGGTAACGGTGAAGCTACTGGTATTCGTATCATCAAGTATCACCCAGGTGATGATGGTGGATCATTCCGTTCACACGAAATTGTCTTCCGTTATGCAGATGCTCACTTGATGAAAGCTGAGGCCATGATGCGTATGGGAGGTAATGCAACTCCAATGGTGAATGAATTGCGTACACTACGTGGTGCAACTCCTCTAGGAAGTGTCTCTGATGCTGATCTATTGGCTGAGCGCGGACGTGAATTATACGTTGAATTCTGGAGAAGAAACGACATGTTACGTTTCGGCGCCTTCACAGGAGCTTGGACTTATAAAAACGAAGCTTCTATTGGTGACGACAAGTGGAAACTTTACCCAATTCCGGTAAATGCACTACTTTCAAACCCGAATCTAGTACAGAATCCTGGATACTAATCCAAGGTTTTCAATACAACAAAAAGGCCACCCACATCGGGTGGCCTTTTTTTTAATCTTTCATTAAGGTATTTAATTTTTACATAAACACTTGGGCTATCCAAAGTGCGTATTTTAGATTTTGCATAAATCCGTCACATGCGCAAGGAAAGTGAATCGCAAATAATGCAAAAAGTCTTTTTACAAGGCCGGATATGGCTCATACTCATTGTTTGCCTGTTTCAGTCTTGTCAAAAATCCACGCTTTTTGAATTGAAAAGCGCCACCGATACGGGCGTAGACTTTAGGCATAAATTAACCTCACATCCCAATCAAAACATTCTAAACTACATTTATTTTTACAACGGTGGTGGTGTGGGTATAGCAGACTTTAACAACGATAGCCTGCCTGATTTAATTTTCACCACAAACCAAAATCAAGCTTCTTTATACCTCAATAAAGGAGAGATGACCTTCGAAAAATCAGACCTGCCGCCACTTCCCAATGGTTGGACCAATGGTGTCGCCCTAGCAGATGTTAATGCTGACGGAAATATGGACTTTTATCTCTCAAGAGTTGCCTCGGACACCGTACCTCAAGTGCACAATGCCTTGATGATTAATCAGGGCGTTGATGATAATGGTGTTCCGAGTTTTAAAGAACAATCACAGTCCTATGGCTTGGATTTCAGAGGGCTGAGTACCCAGAGTGCCTTTTTTGACTACGATCTTGACGGAGACCTCGACCTTTACCTCATGAATCACAGCATCAATCCAAACCTTAACTATGGCTCTGGAAATAAACGCAAGGCCGTAGATTCTCTTTCGGGTGACCGACTTTATGAAAATCAAAATGGGAAATTTGTCGATGTTTCTGCCAGTAAAGGTATTTTTCAAGGGGCCATTGGTTATGGATTGGGGCTTTCAGTAGCTGATTTCAACAATGACGGTTATCCCGACTTGTACATCGGTAATGATTTTTTTGAAAACGACTATCTCTACATTAACCAAGACGGTAAATACTTTGAGGAAATCATCCACACCCAAACAGAGGCCCTGGGTCATACAACCCACTACTCTATGGGCAATGACAGTGGTGATTTGAATAATGACGGCTTGATGGATATCATTTCTGTAGACATGTTGCCTGAGGATCTGGTGACCTACAAGTCCTCAGGAACTGAATTTAATTTTCAGCTTTACAACCAATACGTCAAAAATGGTTACGCGTATCAATACATGCAAAACACCTTTCACCTTAATCGCGGCAATGAAGTATTTAGTGAAATTGGCAATGCCGCGGGGATTTCAGCCACAGAATGGTCATGGAGTCCCTTGATCGCGGACTTTGACTTGGATGGTTACTCAGATTTATTCGTCTCAAATGGCATTATGGGCGCCACCAATGATATGGACTACATTAATTTTATCGCCAATGATGAAATTCAAAAACAGCTCGGTCGTGATATGAAACGGGACGCTATGGCCTTTATTGAACAGATTCCAGTAAAAAAGACAGCAAATTATCTGTTTAAAAACACCGATGGCCAGACTTTGATTGATCTCAGCGAACAATGGATGCCCAATATTCCCAGTTTTAGCCATGGAGCAGCCTATGCCGACCTCGATCTGGATGGTGACCTTGATTTGGTGGTGAACAACACCATGGACCCAAGTTTTATCATGGAGAATAAAGCACGTCAACGACATCCAGACCAGCACTATTTAAGTGTACTACTGCGGGACGAGTCCCCCAATAAAAATGCCATCGGCGCGAGGGTCACTGCTCACCATAAAAACCGGCAACTCACCCGTGAAAACCATACAACACGAGGTTTCTTATCGTCCAGCCCTCCGGTATTGCATTTTGGTCTTGGTGACATCCACCAATTGGACTCACTCGTGATCCTTTGGCCTACAGGACAGCGACAGGTCCTGAGCGACGTTGAAACAAATCGACGCCTTGTTGTTGAGCGTCAAAATGATGGTCTCTTGAGCATCAATAGACCAGATGGACCCACGAAAAAACCATTAATGCAGGCCTTAACCCCATCCATCGACTGGATACATCAAGAGCGCAGTTCCTTAGATTTTAATCGCAATCCACTCACCCCCTACGCCCATAGCAATGAAGGCCCGGCTATGACAGTTGGTGATCTGAATGGGGATCAACGAGAAGATCTCATCATCACTGGGGCCAAGGGGCAAAACACAGCAATATTTTATCAAAACCCTGATGGAACCCTGAGCCACTCAGCGCTGGAGGATTCGGTAGATGCCCTGAGCGAAGGAACAGCCGTAGCGATTCTTGACGCCAATAACGACGGACTAAATGATCTGATTATTGGTCATGGCGGTAATGAATTTAAAACAGGAGAAGCCCTTAAGCCTCGGCTTTATCTCAATACTGGTCATGGTTTAGTTTATGATCCGAAAGCACTACCCGATTTTGTCCAATCTACAGATAAAATCACCGTAATCGATCTAAATCAAGACGGTCTATTAGATTTGATCCTAACGGCCAAGGCGGTCTCACAAGAATTTGGCGTGGATCCAATGCATTATCTCCTTCGCAACGAAGGCAACGGCCGATTTAGCGATCACACCAAACTATGGGGAGAGGCCTTTAGTCAATCAGGGCCAATCAGCGACCTGGTTTGGACCGACTTTAATGGCGATGGCTTATTAGATGCTGTATCCTGTGGCCCGTGGAATACACCAACCCTTTGGTTACATAATGATGCCGGACTTCAACGCGCTTCGAATACAAACTTAAATCAAGAATACGGGCTCTGGGAATCGTTAGCCGTTGCCGACTTTGACAGGGATGGAGACTATGACATCGCTGCTGGAAACTGGGGTACCAATCTCAGGTGGGCGGCCTCAAACAAAGACCCCATGCGTCTTTACCGATACGATTTTGATCAAAATCAATCCGAAGAAACAGTGGTTACCTATGTCGCTCAAAATAGAGAGACTACCGTGGCCTCCAAAGACGAGTTAGTCAAACAGTTGCCGATGCTGAATAAAAAGTACCTCTCCTATGAACGATTTGGACGCGCAAGTTTGAGTGAATTGTTCGGCAGTCGTGCATTAGAAGCGGGGCTCATAAAACAAGTAACCGAACTCAGTAGCTGCTATTTTGAAAACACAGGCAATAATCGGTTCAAAAAACACCTCTTGCCCCAGGACATACAATATTCCAGTGTAAGAGACCTTCAGGCCGTCGATTTGAATCAAGACGGGTTTATGGATCTTTTGCCCTGTGGTAATGACTTCGAAATCAGTACTCAACTCGGTCGATTAGATGCCTTTAAAGGTGGCGCACTGATCAATCATGGTGGTGTGTTTAAATTCGAACAAATTACCGATGAGCCATGGCTTGGCGCAGGTCGCGCTTGGATTTCACTGCCGCGAAACAGTGACACACTATGGATCATGGCCAGAAACAATAACAGTCCTTTAGTCTTTAAAAAATAAATAAATGATACGTAAAATACATTGGATTTTTTGGATCACTCCTTTATTATTCGTGGGTTGTAACAAAGCCCAAAAAACTGCCAGTAATGGGCCTCAACGTTTCAGTCTAGTAGCTTCAAAACAATCCAACATCACCTTCAGCAACAAAGTAGAAAATCAGAAAGACTTCAATATTTTCAAGTACCGAAATTTCTATAACGGTGGTGGTGTGGCCATTGGAGACATCAACAATGACGGGCTGGCCGACATTTATTTCACGGCCAATATGGGAGCCAATAAGCTCTATTTAAACAAAGGCAATTGGGAATTTCAAGATATTTCAGAATCGGCAGGGGTTCAAGGGAATAAACCCTGGTCTACAGGCGTGGTCATGGTAGACATTAATCAAGACGGGCTTTTGGATATTTATGTCAGCAATGCTGGAAATATGGAAGGGGAAAATCACAATAACGACCTCTACATCAATAATGGCGATTTAACCTTTAGTGAGCAGGCGAAGGCCTATAACCTGGCAGAAACAGGGTTTTCTACCCACGCCAGTTTTTTTGATTACGATAAAGACGGAGATTTGGATGCCTATATACTTAATAACAGCAATATTCCTGTCAGTAGCCTGGGCTTTGCGCATCAGCGAGAGGTGCGGGCTCAAGATTGGAATGTGCCGAAAATGTTCAGAGGAGTTGGCGATATGTTATTGCGTAATGATCAAGGTGTTTTTACCGATGTGAGTGAAGAAGCTGGAATTTATGGCAGCCTCATCGGGTTTGGACTCGGCGTAATGGTCAGTGACGTCAATGACGATAACTATCCGGACATCTATGTTTCAAACGATTTTTATGAGCGTGATTACCTCTATTTGAACAATCAAGACGGAACGTTTACCGAGGACATTAAAAATTGGACCTCGCATCTGTGTCTTTCTGCCATGGGCGTTGATATGGCAGACATCAACAACGATGGATTAAATGACATTTTCATCACAGACATGTTGCCGGATGGCGATGAGCGTGTCAAATCTGTAATGGAATTTGAGGGATATAATGTTTTTAAACTCAAACAGAGTAAAGACTTTTTTCAACAGTTCATCCAAAACACCCTACAGCTGAACAACGGTAATGGCAGTTATTCAGAAATTGCCTATTTCAGCGGGGTCTCTGCTACAGACTGGAGCTGGTCTGGACTGATTTTTGACATGGACAACGACGGCCATCGAGACATTTACGTCACCAATGGAATCAACCACGATTTGACCGACTTGGATTTTGTCGATTTCTTTGCCAATGAAATCATACAAGACATGGCCTTGACGGGCAAAAAAGAGGCCATTGATTCCATCATCAATAAAATGCCCGTCTATCCCCTACCGAACTATGCCTTTCACAATCAAAAAGACTTGACCTTTGACAACAAAGCAGACCAGTGGGGGCTGGGCGTACCCAGTCTATCCAATGGTGCTGCTTATGGAGATCTTGACAATGATGGCGATTTAGATTTGGTGGTGAATAATGTAAACATGCAGGCTTTTGTTTATGAGAATCACAGCAATGAAATCGATCAAAACAACTACATCAAATTTCAATTACAGGGGAATCCCGAAAATAAATTTGCCATAGGGAGTACGGTCAAGATGTATGTCGGTGAGGAACAGTTTGTTCAAGAATTACAACCCTCGAGAGGGTTTCAATCCTCCATGGATTACGTGATGACCATTGGCCTGGGTCAACGCCAAAAAATTGACTCTTTAGAAGTGTTGTGGCCCAATGATGCCCTTACTGTTTTGCGTGATATTCCCGTAAATCAGACGCTAAAACTCAATCTTATCGATGCAGTTTCAGAATTTAATTCACCTAAAAGGCCTACCAAATCAGTCAATACATTGTTGAGCCCGCTGAGCAATGACGCCCTGGTTGAGCATCAAGAAAATCCTTATAACGATTTTGACTACGAGGGACTACTGGGTAAGATGATCTCTCAAGAAGGCCCATGCATGGCCGTAGGTGACCTGAATCAAGATGGCAACCAGGATGTTTTCATCGGTGGGGCCAAAGGTCAGGCTGGTCAAATCATGATGCACCGTGGTAATGGTGCCCTTGAACCAAGGGACAGTCAATCGCTTCGAGCGGATGCCTCATTTGAAGACACCGCCGCCGCATTTGCCGATGTGGATCAAGATGGTGATCTGGATTTGATTGTCGGCTCTGGTGGCAATCAGGTAGACGAGGCCGCCAGGGAGTCCTTAAGGCTGTATCTCAACAACGGTCGAGGAGAATTTACAAAATCAGGACTCCTAGCCATAAGCAACATCAACAACATTTCAGCAATCGCCCCTCAAGATACTGATCAGGATGGTGACCTTGATTTGGTGGTTACCTCCAGAAGCATTGTCGGGGTTTATGGCATGAGGCCACAACACTTTTATCTAGAAAACACAGGTGACGGAACCTTTATTAATGCCTCAGCTTCAAAAGCCAAAGCCTTACAAGATGCTGGTATGGTCACCGCCGCGCAGTGGTTTGACCTCGATGGAAAACCCACCTTAATTACCGTGGCTGATTGGGGGTCCCCTCAACTGTATCGCTGGAAGGACAATGGGTTTATTCGATTGTCCAGTGATTTAGACCAGCGCAGTGGATGGTGGAATACCCTAAACGTATCTGACTTGGATGGAGATGGAGCTGTCTCTTATACACA
>WTIY01000130.1 GCA_011525065.1 Flavobacteriales bacterium | reverse complement strand
GGCCATTATTCTTAAGTTATTGAAAATGTTGCCGAATTAACGACTTAATGCACTCGGTCCTTTAGGCCGAATTAATTCCTAAACAGCATTACCTGTTCAAGGTTCTATGGGTATAATCTCAGCCGGTCTAAACCAGCACCCCTTTGAGATGTTGGGATAAAATTACATTAAAAAACCATCAGAACAAGTCAAGGAATTGAAAAAATCTTACACAAGATCAAATCAGGGGTTGATGAGCCTTGGCAAGTAGGTCATTAACTGTTTTTACCGGGTTAAACGTACCGATAGAAACACTGACAAAAACGGTATTCCAGCCCGCCATTGACCCATTCCAAAGTCCTGGTAACTCTAGAGCCTTTATCGGCTTTCCCTCAAAAGACTTGTTGGCAATAAAGCTCAACTCAGGATTACAAAAAGACATCAGATCATACGGCTTTCCGTGATGGTCCCTAAGTCCACAAACCAGATCGACTGGATTAAAATGAGTCGCTTTGGCCATGATGTCCATTTGACTTGGATTTGATGAATCAAATTGGGCAGACTCCAAAATTTGAAGACTCGTCCCCTTTTCATCTTGAAGCCAAAATGGCCCTCCCCCAGGAGCACCGGTGTTGGCCACCACCCCGCAAACCCGAATGGGTCGATAGAGATAATTAAAAGCCTCATCGAGGGTTTTAGGCAACTCGCGAACCCCAAAACTTCTCCATAAAAATGAATTAATTTCATCTAAATTGACTTGATCGGGAGTCTCTTCAATGGCTGTCAAAAAAACGTACACCTGTTTTTGTAATTCAATCAAATGACCCGCCAATGCCTTTTTCTCTGTAGCCATCTCAAGCACGCCTTCTCTGACCATCACATTGTCGATGTTTTTAATGAATACGATATCTGCATCGATGTCGTTTAGATTTTCTAACAAAGCGCCATGACCTGAGGGTCTAAAAACTAGAGCCCCCGAAGCATCTCTAAAGGGCACGTTACGAGGATCCACAGTAATGGTCTTGGTTCGATCCTTTTGAAAGGAATAGGCGATGTTAAATGTACATTTGGTTCGGCGCTCCAGGCGCGTCTTAATTCGTTTAAATTCATCCTTAAACAAATCCAAGTGACCGGGAGAAAAGGTAAAATGGGTATAAACTTCATCGTGCACTGCGGCATAAAAAGCAGCTTCATACAATTGCTCTTCAAAGGCAGTTAACACATTTTTTTTATATCGATGAAATGGAATTAGACCCTTTGGCAAAGCACCAAAATTTAGTCCTGATTCACTGACTAAAACCGAGACCATTGTATAAAATCGGCGTTCTTTGGTCCAAGTTTTAAATTCGGGATGATGCTGACGAATATAAGCGCGGATCAGCGAGGTAAAGGGGAATTCATTCAGTCCGTTATAAAATCGCGCCACAGCTTCATGCTCTGGCTGGGACAGGTAATCGTTTAATTTGTGGTGCTCGGGATCAAAATGGTCTAAAAAGGCGTATAAAAACCCAAACATACGCGTAGCAGCTCCAGAGGCTGGAACAAATTTGACCACTTGCAAAGCATCCTTGGCATGATCATAGGCTTTTACCCATTGCCCGAATTGAGCCGGTTCAGGAGATAAAATTCCGTCACCCAGCGTGGCGGGCCTAAGCACGTTCAAAAGGGACAACCCTCGCTCAAAAAAGCCAAGTTGAGCGTGGACCTGGGCCGGATCGATACCCAAGTTTTCAAGTTGAACTAAATCACGTTTTTTTAACATGGAGCTGGGGCCAAGTTTGGTTTATCTTCGAACAGGCCGTTGCCATTCGCGTTTCTAAATCCCCCGAAACCGTCACATAGTCGGCTTGGATGTCATTCAGATAGGACTCAAAGATACTGAATAAGGCCTCGCGCTCCAAAGGTCGATCCCTTAGGTCATCGGCCTCCCAAGGAATATCTGGTCGCGTGAGCAAATACACGCATTGATCTTTTTCAGGCAATACATTTGAAGGCATCTCTCCCCATTTCGGGCCAAAATAATAATCAAAATATACCGCGAGTTGTTGAATATTGGTGTCGTAAAAAACAGGCTTTTCGATAATTTTTCCCTCGGATTTCAGGGTTCTCGCGTCTTTCAATGCAGTTTCTTCTAACTGGTATTGTCCCTTAATAAGATGGGGCACATCACGCTGATCGACCCCCCTTTGTTCGGAATCCCATACAGCCTGTCCATAGGTGCGTAAGTATTCAGGGACTAAAATCCCATGATAATGGCTTTGTAGTTTTTTGGCCAAAGTTGTCTTACCGCTGCATTCCGGTCCGAAAAGAACGATTTGTGGAATCATGATTTAAGTTCATCGGATTTAGTGATGGCTTTGCGCCATGCCGTTAACCCCTGTATGGCCAAGACGGTAAAAATCAAATACTGCAAAGACAGCATGCCCAAACCTCGATAAGCGTATAACGGGACGGTAATGACGTCTGCCACGATCCACAAAATCCAATGTTCGATTTTTTTGTTGGCCATATACCACATGGCTGTAAAAAACAAACCAGAGGTCATCATGTCTACGTAGCTGTACCATTGCATGTCATAATCAAAAGCCTGATAAACCCCATAAGTGACCACTGTAGTCAAAACAAAAAAGCCCATCCCTATCCAACGTTCACTGACCCTGGTTCGACTAATTGGGAGTCGGGGCTTACCTTGATCCATTCGGCTCCACTGATACCATCCATATAAGCTCATCAAGCTGTAATAAACATTCATCATCATGTCTCCAAGATACTGCGCTTGATAGAGCAAATAAACCGTAAGTGCAGTGCCCAATAGTCCTGTCGGATAGACCAAAACATGCTCTTTTTTGGCATACCAAACGCTGAGAATGCCAAAAATAAAAGCCGCCCCCTCGATACCAATTTGAAGACCAGAGGCCTCCAGATAAGGGCCCCATAAAAAATCGAATAAGGATTCCATATTCAGTTGATCAGCGCAAAGATAAGACTTCTTCCAAGGCCGTGCCCACCACAAGCATATCCGCTCCAGCATCCCAAGCAGACTTCATTTGTGC
>WTIY01000252.1 GCA_011525065.1 Flavobacteriales bacterium | reverse complement strand
CTTCTCTGAGTGCTTTAATGTCTTTAAAAACCTGATGCGTCGATTGATCGTAAAGGGACTCAGCAATGCTCAAATGCTGACCAAAAACCGTCGTGATCTGTGAGGGCAAATCGGGATTCTTTGACAGATAGCTCTGAACAATTTTTTCAAAGGCATTGGTGGTCTTGCCCATGGCCGAAATCACCACAACCATGGATGGCTCTGACGTCTGCTTTAATACATTGACGACCTGTTTGACGCCCTGAGCGTCTTTAACGGAAGCCCCGCCAAATTTGTAAACCTTCATCGATCTAAATATTCATTTAAGGCTTGATCACTCATTGAAACCACGCGCCATTCTTTAAGCACTTCAGCACCGGATTTTTCATAAAATTCAATGGCTGGACTGTTCCAATCCAAGACTTCCCAATTCACGCGACGCACCTTTTTCTCTCGTGCAAAACTCAGCACGGCCTGATATAAAGCACTGCCAATCCCCTGAGACCGATGAGCCTTTTCTACCATCAAGTCTTCTAGGTGTACCACCGGCCCTTTCCAGGTGGAATAGCGGAAATAAAATAACGCCATGCCCACGATCCTTTGGTCACGCTCAGCGACATAACACCAAAACTTGGGTTCAGCTCCAAAACCGTCCCGAACCAAATCCTCGGCCAGGAGGACCACCTGCTCATGGGCCTTTTCATAGGCAGCCAAACCTTTAATCAAGCGCAAAAGGTCTTCGGCATCTTCTTTGACAGCAAGGCGGATCAAGGGCTTCATAACATAGGGTTGTATGACAAATATCGGTTGTATTTATCAAAAATCCCGATATTTGTATCGAATTCCTAACCAAAATCCATGGCCGTTCAAAAGAACAAAACCCTAGGTGAATTCATTATTGAAAATCAAAGTGAATTCCAATATTCCTCAGGGGAACTCTCACGGCTGATCAATTCTATTCGTTTGGCCGCTAAGGTCGTCAATCACGAAGTAAATAAAGCTGGTCTGGTGGACATCATCGGAGAAGCAGGAGACACCAACATCCAAGGAGAGGACCAACAAAAACTCGATGTTTTTGCCAACGATGCCTTCATCAATACCCTGACCAATCGCGAGATCGTTTGTGGCATTGCCAGCGAAGAAGAAGAAGACTTCATTACCATACAGGGTAGAAACGGTCAAAATGACAATAAGTACGTAGTCTTAATTGATCCTTTAGACGGCTCGAGCAACATTGATGTCAATGTCTCAGTAGGAACCATTTTTTCTATATTTCGTCGTGTAACACCACCGGGCACACCGGTATCCCTTGAAGATTTTTTACAACCGGGACATCGTCAAGTGGCTGCGGGTTACATCATTTATGGGACATCTACCATGATCGTCTACTCCACGGGTCATGGCGTGAATGGCTTCACCCTAAATCCAGCCCTAGGCACTTATTATCTGTCTCACCCCAACCTGAGCTTTCCCAAAACAGGTAACATCTATTCCGTAAACGAAGGCAACTACGTCCATTTCCCCCAAGGAATAAAGGACTACATCAAATACTGTCAAGAAGAAGAGGAAGATCGCCCGTACACGTCGCGATACATCGGCTCCTTAGTTTCAGACGTCCATCGCAACATGATTAAAGGGGGCATTTATATTTATCCCAACACCGCTAAAGATCCCAATGGAAAATTGCGTCTGCTCTATGAGTGCAACCCTATGGCTTTTTTAATCGAGCAAGCCGGGGGAAAGGCTACGGACGGATTCAGGAGAATTTTGGACATACAACCCACCACCTTGCACCAAAGAACTCCATTTATTGGCGGTAGTGCGTCTATGGTTGAAAAAGCAGAGTCCTTCATGCACCGCTATCCCCAGAGAGACTAAGACCGTGGTTTAGCCCTCACCCCCTTAAAACGCATTGATCCTTTAAGAGCCCGAAAACTCATTAATCACTAATGAAACCGTCTCAAAAAATAAGTCGAATATTTTGAGGCATTGCTCAGATTAGTATCTTTGCCTCCCGATGGTGCCGAGCCGCATATCCACCCTCTTTGAACAGTCTTTGCCTTGGCAAAAATTGAGGCAGCGCCTGTCCCAAAATCAACCCATTACGCGTGTTTCAGGCTTAGTAGGATCAGCCAAAAGCCTGGTGATTTCAAAGATTTTTATCGAACAACAGAGGCCTTTGGTTTGCGTGATGAATGACAAAGAAACCGCCGCCTATTTACTCAATGATTTAGAGGGGCTTTTGGGTCAGGATCGGGTGTTGTTTTATCCGGGCAGTTACCGACGGCCATATCAAATCGAAGAAACCGACAACAGCAATGTCCTGATGCGCTCTGAGGTGCTCACTCACCTGAGCAGTCGCAAAAAGCCCGCGGTTATCGTGACCTATCCTACCGCCCTTTTTGAACAGGTCGTTACGAAAAAGACCCTGAAGCAACATACCATTAAACTCAAAACAGGTGAGCTAATCGATGTCGACGGGCTCAATGAATTGCTGTTTGAGGCCCAGTTTAAGCGGGTGGACTTTGTCACTGAACCTGGGGAATTTTCCCTGCGTGGCGGTATCGTAGACGTATTTTCATTCAGCAATGACCATCCCTATCGCTTGGAGTTTTTTGAAGACAGTCTCGAGAGCATTCGCGAATTTGATATTGAGACACAACTGTCTATTGGGTTAAAAAATAAAGTATCCATTATCCCTAATGTTGGAGAAAAATCACGGGTGGTTTCGCGTCAGAGCTTTTTGTCCTATGTTGGGACCGATGCCTTGCTTGTTATCCAAGACCAAAGCTTTATCGCCGATAAAATTGATCTGCTTTTTGACAAAGCAAAAGCACATTATGAATCCTTAGACAGCCCCCTACAATGGTCGTCTCCGCAAGAGCTATTTTGTGATAAAGACCTACTTGATCGAGATTTAAACGCCACTGAAAAAATTTGTTTAGTGGCTAAAGGCGATCCCAACAGGAACATCGCATTTGACCATCAACCGCAACCCTCGTTCAACAAACAATTCAATTTATTGATCGATCACATCAATGCCAATCACGAGCAAGGCATGACCACACTGCTGTGTTGCGGATCTGAGGCACAGGCCAAGCGTTTTAGAGATATTTTTGAAGACAGCCAGAAAGATGTACGCGGCTATCACATTGAGGTCTTTTCCATGCATCAGGGCTTTTACGACCAATCCGAAGGCCTTGCCTGTTACACCGATCACGAAATCTTTGAGCGCTATCACAAATTCAAGCTAAAGAACAATCAAGCGAAAAAGCAAGCCATAAACATCAAAGAACTCTCTCAGTGGAGCATTGGGGATTATGTTACCCATATCGATCACGGGATTGGCACCTTTGGGGGGCTGCAGCAAATTCAGGTCGAGGGAAAAACCCAAGAGGCCATCAAATTGGTCTATGGCGATCGAGACATTCTGTATTTGAGCATCCACGCCCTTCACAAAATTGCCAAATTCAACGGCAAAGACGGCGCAGTTCCCAAACTCTATAAATTGGGCAGTGCTGCTTGGAAGAAACTCAAAAGCAAGACCAAGAAAAAAGTCAAACAAATTGCTTTTGATCTTATCGAATTGTACGCCAAAAGACGCATGCAAAAGGGGTTTGCCTTTGGTCCTGATTCCTATCTTCAGCACGAACTTGAGAGTTCATTTTTGTACGAGGACACCCCAGATCAAACTAAAGCAACCAATGACATTAAACAGGACATGGAACGTCCGCAGCCCATGGATCGATTGGTCTGTGGCGATGTGGGCTTTGGAAAAACCGAAGTGGCCATCCGCGCGGCCTTCAAAGCAGTAGACAATGGCAAACAAGTCGCTGTGCTGGTCCCAACAACGATTTTAGCCTTTCAGCATTTTAAAACCTTCAGTAAGCGTCTTGAAGATCTGCCCGTCAATGTGGATTATCTGAATCGATTCAGAATGGCCAAAGAGAGAAAAAGTGTTTTGGAGCGCTTAAAGGATGGTCGTCTGGACATTGTAATTGGGACGCACCAACTGGTCAATGCCTCGGTCGTTTTTAAAGACATCGGTCTGCTCATTGTGGATGAAGAGCAGAAATTTGGCGTGTCCGTTAAGGACAAATTAAAAACATTGAAAGAAAACATTGACACCCTAACCCTGACGGCGACCCCCATACCAAGAACCTTACAATTCAGTCTAATGGCCGCTCGGGATTTATCTGTGATCAGCACCCCACCCCCGAACCGATATCCAGTCTCCACTCAGGTGGTCCGTTTCAGCGAAGCCTTATTAAGGGATGCCATACATTATGAGCTCTCACGTGGCGGTCAAGTTTTTGTAGTCCAAAACCGAATCGAGCACATCCACGAGCTGGCTGGGACCATTCAACGATTAATTCCGGAGGCCAAAATCGCTGTGGGACATGGGCAAATGGAAGGTAAAAAACTGGAGTCTATCATGATGGGCTTTATGGAAAATGAATACGACATTCTGGTGTCGACGACCATCATTGAAAATGGGCTAGACGTGGCCAATGCCAACACCATATTGATCAATAACGCCCACCACTTTGGCTTGTCCGACCTACATCAAATGCGCGGGCGTGTCGGACGAAGCAACAAAAAAGCGTTTTGCTATTTCATCACGCCTCCTTATTCTGCCATGACCGATGAGGCCAGAAAACGCATGACCGCACTCGAGCAATTCAGCGATCTAGGCAGTGGAATTCACATCGCGATGAAGGATCTCGAAATAAGAGGGGCAGGAGACTTGCTGGGCGGAGAGCAAAGCGGTTTCATCAATGAAATTGGCTTTGACACCTACCAAAAAATATTGGCAGAAGCCATCGAGGAGCTTAAAGAAAAAGAATTCAAAGCCCTGTATAAGGATCAAATGGCCCAGAAAAAAGTCTTTACAAAAGATACGGTGGTGGACACTGATTTTGAGCTTAGATTTCCAGAGAACTACATCAACAGTGTCACCCAAAGACTGCAGTGTTACACCGAACTGAACGAATTGTCAAAAACCCAAGAATTCCAGAGATTTGAAGACAATTTGATCGACCGATTTGGTCCCTTGCCAGAGTCTGCAATAGACCTTTTAGAGTGCGCCAAACTCAAGCTGAAGGCCGCTGAATTAGGTCTGGAAAGGGTGGTACTCAAAAACAATCGCATGATCGGTTATTTCATCCAAGATCAAGAAAGTGCCTTCTACCAAAGTCCGGCCTTTCAAAGCGTCTTAAATGCGGTTCAAAATCAAAGTACTGACACCTTAAAACTCAAAGAAAAACAAACCAAAAATGGACTGCGCCTTCTTTTGACCATAGAGAAAATTCCAACGGTGAGCAGTGCTTTGAGTCATGTAAAAGCCTTGTTGCCCAAAAGTCCCGAGAACCCTCCCGCTTAAAATGGATAAAAGGCCTCTTTGACATGGGTGAGTTGCCAATCTGCCTCAGAACCAACCACCACGATAATGTCAAATCGCACGCTTTCTGATCGGGGATAATGACGCTGGAGCAACTGATTTGCCGCGCGCATTAAGCGCTTCTGTTTTTGAAATGTGACCGACCTAAGTGGATCTTGCCATTGCGCTGTACTGCGTGTTTTAACCTCTACGATGATTAATTCTTTAACCCGATGATTGTTCTGATGTTGCACCACCAAATCCAACTCCAATCGCCCGATTCTGTGATTCCTGTAAAGCACGTGATATCCCTGACTTATCAAATAATCACATGCCAACTGCTCTCCCCAAAATCCTGTGTTATTGTGCTGGGCCATAAAACTCCATTTTGGCTTGACCTGATTTCAGGGTCAAACGGCAAGGGAGTCCGAATGGCAGGGCACGATTGTCCTTTTGGTGTCCTACAGGCGCATCGAAGATTACAGGATAGGACTGACCCACAACCGCAGCTAAAATGATGGCCTTAGGGTCGTAACCGAATGGAATGTCGTGGTCCTTCATTTGGGTCATTCCACCGACAACAAGCGCCTTAAGCCCACGGAGCATTCCGCTTCTTTTGAGCGAGTGCATCATGCGATCGATGTGGTATAAATATTCGTCCAAGTCTTCAATAAATAGGATTTTGCCCTGTGTGCTGGCTGCTGAAGATCCGTGAAACGAAGACTCACTGCCTAGCAAACTATAAATCAAGGACAAATTACCCCCCACTATAGGAGCTTCGATGCTAAAGTCCTCAGATGGCTCAAGTAGAGGCCAACTAATGGCGTAAGTTTCACCACATAAAGCACGTCGAATGGTCAGGGCCGTTTCTTCTGATTTTTGTCTCAGGGCCAAAGGCATTTGGCCGTGAATACTCGCCCAACCTAACCGATGCAATTCAGCGTGCAAGGCTGTGATGTCGCTATATCCTACAATCCACTTTGGATGAAGAAAAAATTCATCAAACGAAAGTTTATCCAATATACGGATGGTGCCATATCCTCCTTTTGCGCACCATATGGCTTTAATCTCTGGATGATCCAAAGCCCATTGTAGGTCTTGTGCTCTTGAATGATCGTCTCCAGCGAGTTGGTGATGTTTGGCGCCAATGCTTTGACCAAAAACCACCTTAAAGCCCCATTGAAGCAACAATTCCTCAGCATATTTTAAGTCTTTTTTTTCCACCCATCGCGCCGTGGCAACAATGGCCACAAGGGCTCCGGGAGATAAAAAATCAGGATGTTTCATAGACAACAATAAACGCTTGGGAAGAATTTAAAGTTAAACATTTATGCTCAATTGTGGTCAAACAAAGATAAATGCCTAATTTTATAACACTTAGCTCTAAAAAATTATGGAGTCAGCGCCGTACACCTGCAATACCAGCACCCTTGATCCCTATGTTCCTGGGGTGGATAACCCTTGGAATCAAGCGCGCATAAAGCACTGCTACAGACGTTTGGGCTATGGCGCAGATTTGGAAAAAATCAATGCGGCATTGAGTTTGACTCCGGGAGATCTCATTGATCAAATCGTAGATGACGCAGTCAACACACCCCTTCGCCAAGATCCCCCATGGGCTTATTTCCGACTCAGTGATTTTGGAGATCCCGCTACCGAGAATCCCGAATATATTAATGATTTTCGTATTGAGACCGGAACTTTTAACGTTTATAATGAGCTCAAAGGGCGCATCATCTTTTTTTGGCTGAATCATTTTGTGACGGAACTCGGTGCTTACAATTATGCTCCCTATTTATTTCAATATTACAGAACGGCAGAGTTACACGCTTTGGGTAACTTCAAAACCATGGTCCATGCTATGGGCCTAACGCCAGCCATGCTCATCTATTTAAATGGATTTGAAAACACCAATACAGAACCCAATGAGAATTACGCTCGTGAACTTTTTGAGCTCTTCACCCTAGGTGAGAGCAATGGCTATACACAACAAGACATTGTAGAAACCTCTAAAGCCCTTACGGGTTATAATTTGCGGCCCCAAGCTGGTGGCCCCATCATCTTTAACACCAATACATTTTTCAACGGCGACAAAACGATTTTTGATCAAACTGGAAATTGGAATTACCACGATGTTATCGACCTCCTTTTTCAAGAGCGCGGACCATTGATTGCCGATTTTATCTGTCGTAAACTCTACAAATATTTTGTCAGTCCAGAGCTCACGCCGACCATTGAAACGGAAATCATTGCGCCCTTGGCACAAATCTTTTTGGACAATGATTTTGAACTTGTCCCTGTGCTAAAAAAATTATTCAAAAGCGCCCATTTCTTTGATGAAAAGTCTCTGGGTGTGAGCATCAAAAGTCCGTTTGACTTAATCTTTCAATTCATCAATGAGTCTTCATTTTTATACAATGAAGACCTTATGGAAGCATTTATATATTACGCCCATGTGCTGGGTCAAACCATGTTTGACCCTCCTGACGTTGCTGGGTGGCAGGGCGATCAGGATTGGATTGGAACCTCAACCTTAACCCTGCGTTGGGCCCTGTTTAAAGCCTATTTAAACCTGCTTTTTGACAATGGTCAAGAAGAGCGATTTAGAGCTTTGGCCAAGCAATTGTCTAACGACAGTAATGACCCCGTATACATCACTCAGGTCATGGTTGATTTTTTCCACGCCAAAGAACTGTTTACCCCCGGAGATTACGATGTAGCCACTGAAGTATTTAAATGGGAAATCCCCCAAAATTATTATGACGAAGGACTTTGGGATTTAGACTGGGCCGAAGCCCCTTATCAAGTTCTTTTATTGTTAACCCACATGGCCACATGGCCTGAATTCCAACTCAAATAAGTGGTCATGGGCAAGAATAACCAAAACATACCAGAGAAAAAATTAGGCGGGGTTAATGATCGCGGGAGTCAGCACAATCACGAGCACAATCACGAGCACGACTATTGGTCGCGGCGCAGCTTTATACAGGCTCTAGGATTGGTTGGGGGAGGAAGCATGCTCATGGGTAAGCAGTCAGTTTCTGCGGCACAGGCCACCCCGCTTACCGTGGCGCTTTCCGAGAGTCAAAACGACAATATTTTAGTCATCATCCGACTCAATGGCGGCAATGATGGCCTGAACACCATCGTTCCTGTTTACGATTATGCCACTTATGCGAATTTAAGACCTGGGATCAGGCATTTAGAACCTAATTTGACTGCCCTTAACGATGATTTTAGCATCCCTGATTTCATGAACCCGTTAGAATCAGTTTGGGGAGAAGGACAAATGAAAGTGGTCCATGGGGTGGGGTACCCAGATCAAAATTTATCGCATTTTCGCTCCAGCGATATTTGGGCCTCAGCCGCCCATCAATACGAAGAAAACACAGGCTGGTGGGGACGTTATTTTGAGGACTTATACCCAGACTATCTCATCAATCCTCCCTCAGCACCTCCTGCCATACAGGTCGGCAACATTGGGAATCTGATTTTTGATGGTCTGGACAACAATTATGCCTTCACCTTTGCCAGCATAGAGCAACTCGAAACCGTAGGTGAAAATGGTCTTCTTCATGATGTGGTGAATGTTCCTGAATGCCTTTATGGAGACAAACTCACTTTTTTAAGGGCTGCCGCAAACACCACTTTCAATTATTCTGGGGTCATTCACGATGCCTACATGGCGTCCAACAATAACGCCAATTACGGCAATGGTGATTTAGCCGCACAACTCGCTGCAGTGGCTCGATTGATTAAGGGTGGTTTGGGCACCAAAGTATACATGGTCTCTTTGGGTAGTTTTGACACCCACGCCAATCAGCGTTACGCCCACCAAGCCCTCTTGCAAGATTTAGCCACATCCATCAAGGCTTTTTACGAAGATCTCGCTTCAACAGGTTGGGACCAGAAAGTCCTCTCCATGACCATTTCTGAATTTGGACGACGGCCTTATGAGAATGGCTCTTCAGGAACCGATCACGGGGCGGCCTCACCGGTCATGCTGTTTGGCCCGCCGCTTAATGGGAGTGGATTTGTGGGTGACCATCCTGATCTTTTAACTTGGGATGATTACGATAATTTGATTCCCTCAACCGATTTCCGCAATGTTTATGCCTCTGTTCTTGCCGATTGGTTTTGCCTCGATCAATCGATGATTGATGCCATTTTATTGAATCAAAATTACCAGACCTTAGACTTGGGAATCAATTGCCAGACACTGGGCTTTGACCAGCCACAAAACATCATGCGTTTTGTTCATCGGCCTGTCTATCAAAACAATCAAACCCTAATTGAAATTGAAACCCAGCAAACTGCCCATGGCCGAGTGACCTTATACGATATAGCCGGGAGGGAGTTGACCACCTTAGCCGATCAAATGTTCTTTCCGGGAAGACATTCAATTAACGTCAGGCAAGCCGCAGGAATGCGTTTAAGTTATGGCCAATACATCTATCGAATTTCCTTTGCCGGACAGCATTACAGTAAATCGATATTGATACGATAAGATGGGTTGAAAGATGGATTATGCGCCCTAAAATCCTTATTTTTACCCCATAATTCAAAGCTTTGAATCCAAGCCCAAAAAGATATACCATAACCGCGGCCTTACCCTATGCCAATGGACCAGTCCACCTAGGACATTTGGCAGGAGTATACATTCCGGCAGACATCTACGCCCGATATCTGCGTCTTCAAAATAGAGACGTGGTTTTTATTTGTGGCAGTGATGAGCACGGTGTTCCGATTACCCTAAAAGCAAAAAAAGAAGGGGTAGACCCTCAAGTCGTAGTCGATCGCTATCACGAGGTCATCCAACAGAGCTTTTTGGATTTTGGCATCAGTTTTGACCACTATTCACGAACCTCGGGGACCATGCATCACCAGACTGCGTCTGATTTTTTCAAACAACTTGAGGATAATGGTCAGTTCGTAGAGCAAGTTACTGAGCAATTGTACGACCCTGAAGCCAATCAATTTTTAGCCGACCGTTTTGTTACGGGAACCTGTCCTAAATGTGGCAACACAGAGAGCTACGGGGATCAATGTGAACAGTGCGGAACCAGTCATAATGCGACTGATTTAATCGATCCAAAAAGCAGCCTCTCTGGCAGTGCACCCGTCTTAAAACAAACCAAGCATTGGTTTTTGCCCTTAGATCAACATGAACAATGGCTCAAGGATTGGATTCTTAAAGACCATAAATCAGATTGGAAATCTAATGTTTATGGACAGTGTAAATCCTGGATTGATGACGGATTGCGCCCAAGAGCCGTGACCAGAGATTTAGATTGGGGCATCCCGGTTCCTGTAAAAAACGCCGAAGGAAAAGTCCTGTATGTCTGGTTTGACGCGCCTATTGGTTACCTCTCAGCCACGAAAGAATGGGCCGAGAAAAACAACAGGGACTGGACTCCATATTGGCAAGACCCTGAAACCAAATTGGTCCATTTTATCGGTAAAGACAATATTGTCTTTCACTGCATCATTTTCCCAAGCATGCTCAAGGCCCACGGTGACTTCATCTTGCCCGACAATGTGCCAGCAAACGAATTTTTAAATCTAGAGGGGGATAAAATTTCGACCAGTCGCAATTGGGCGGTATGGCTTCATGAATACCTAAAGGAATTCCCTGGTCAACAGGATGTGTTGCGTTATGCCCTTACGGCCAATGCCCCTGAAACGAAAGACAACGATTTCACCTGGGCAGATTTTCAGGCCCGTAACAATAACGAGCTGGTGGCCATTTTCGGAAATTTCATCAATCGGGTTACGGT
>WTIY01000009.1 GCA_011525065.1 Flavobacteriales bacterium | reverse complement strand
TGTGTATAAGAGACAGGTTTAATGCATCACACTATAAACCTTCAAAATAATGGCTAAACATCAATCAAAAATATCCATCGAAGTTGGCTTGGATGAAAATAAAATTCCTGAAAAATTACATTGGTCTGCCCCTGACGGAGGTGTTGATCGACAGGAAACCAAGGCGGTAATGCTCTCTGTTTGGGACGATCAAGCTCAAGAGGCCTTACGCATTGATTTATGGACTAAAACCATGCCGCTGGATCAAATGAAGGTCTTTTTTCACCAAACCTTGGTGGCCATGTCCGGTACCTTTGAACGGGCCACAAACGATGATAAAATGGCGGCTACCATGAGAGATTTCTGCGATTATTTTGCTGAAAAATTAGAGTTGGATAAGGGATCCGAAAGGTCCTGATATCCTGGTCCGACAAACGGTTGATGAATCCAGTGATCGATTGAATTAAAGTTCGATCACGGCTGAGTCTTCAGAGATTGATTCAACTGGTCAATGTACTGTAAAAGCTCCTCTCTTCCCTGACCATTACTCGATGAGGTGATGAAGTACTGAGGCATCTCCTCCCAGTGGTTTAACAGTTCCTGTTCATATTTTTTTACAGCCTCAGTTTGGGCCATGGGTTTGAGTTTGTCGGCCTTAGTGAAGATAATATGAAAGGGAATTTGTTGATGCCCTAAGTAGGCCATAAACTCCACGTCAATGGGTTGTGGCTCATGCCGTATATCAACCAAAACAAAGGCCAAGACCAATTGCCTTCGCTGTTCAAAATACTGTGTAATGAACTTTTGAAAGGTCTTTTTGCTCTCTTTAGATACTCGGGCATAACCATAACCTGGAAGATCGACTAAGTACCAATTTTTATTGATGACAAAGTGGTTGATTAATTGAGTTTTTCCAGGGCGCCCACTGGTTTTGGCCAAACTCTTTCGCTGCACCAACATATTGATTAGGGATGATTTCCCGACATTAGACCGCCCGATAAAGGCGTATTCAGGCAAGGGCTGATTGGGACATTTGTCAACCGCGCTGTTACTCATGACAAATTCCGCAGATTTTACCTTCATAATGTGCTTAAATATTTCGGCTTTTGAGCCAATGGTGTAAATGCTGATTGAAGGTCTTAGGATGCTCCATCATGGGAGCGTGACCACACTTATCGATCCAATATAAGGCAGAATCAGGCAAAAGACGGTCAAATTCATCGGCAACATCAGGCGGAGTAACGGTATCATTTTTACCCCAAATGATGCAGGTTGGGTTGCTCATATTTGGCAGGTCTTCGGCCATATTATGTCTGATAGCGCTCTTGGCGATGGCCAAAGTGCGAATTAACTTATTGCGGTCATTGACACTGGCATAAACCTCATCGACAATTTCTTTTGTGGCGATTTTTGGGTCGTAAAAGACGTTTTCCGCCTTTTCCTTGATGTAATCGTAATCGCCGCGTTTGGGATAGGATTCGCCCATAGAATTTTCATAAAGCCCCGAGCTTCCGGTGATCACCAAGCCTTTGACCTTATGGGGAAAGAGTTTAGTCAGTAATAAACCGATATGGCCCCCGAGAGAATTTCCCAAGACGACAGCTTCTTCAATTTGTATGAAATCCATGAACTTAGAGACGTACAGTGCCAAGTTTTTTACCGTGGTTTTAAGAACGGGCATCGTGTAAATGGGCAATTCGGGAATGATTACCCGATAGCCATTGTCCGAAAAATACTCCGTAACCTGGTCGAAATTACTGAGCCCTCCCATCAAGCCGTGCAAGACAATGATCGGTGTACCCTGCCCGGTATCCAAATACGAGTAGGACTTTTGTTTTTTGAGAATGTACCCCATAATGTGGTTTGACTGCCAAAAGCAAATTTAAACAATTTTTAACGAAAACAACGGTACAAGCCAGAGACTTAAACGAGGCTTATACTAATGGCAACACAGGGTTTACATTTTCCAATACCCTGGCCTAAAATCGTGTTTTTGACCATGGAAATCAACAGTCAACAAAACTTATTAACAATGTGGTAGAAAGTGGTAAAAAGTGGTAAAATTTGCTGTATATTTGAACAAAACAGAGCATTTTTAGGTGTTAAATCTCATTGGAACATATCACTGTAAGGCGGACAATAAAGGAAGAATCATGGTTCCGGCTGATCTCAAAAAGCAATTGGCTCCTGCTATGGCAGAAGGATTTGTGATTAAGCGCGCCGTGTTTCAGTCTTGTTTGGAATTGTATCCAATGGATCAATGGAATGCGTTAATGGCTAAAGTCGGTCAGCTCAATCAGTTCAATCGTAAAAACAACGATTTTACTCGTCGTTTTACTGCTGGGGTGCGCCGGGTTGAGGTCGACGCGACGGGCCGAATTAATATTCCGGCAGATTTAATGACTGTAGCTGACATTGGTCATTCAGTTGTGCTCACTGCATCGGTGGGAATTGTTGAAATATGGAATGCTCAGAAATACGAGCAAGCCATATCGGATGCTGCATCAGATTTTGCCGCTCTGGCTGAGGAAGTCATGGGAACCTCAAATACCTCCGCCAATGAATTATCATGATCCCGTACTGCTCAAACAAACTGTAGCAGGCTTAGACCTTAAGCCAGACGGGATTTATGTCGATGTAACTTTTGGGGGTGGGGGGCACTCAAAGCACCTTTTATCTCAATTGGGTCCCGAGGGGAGACTCATCGCTTTTGATCAAGATAAGGATGCCTTAGACAACACCATTGATGACGATAGATTCCTATTGATTCATCAAAATTTCAGATACCTAAAGCGATTTTTAAAATTTCATGGCATTACCCAGGTTGATGGCATTATGGGTGACTTTGGGGTATCATCGCATCAGTTTGATGAGGGAGATCGTGGGTTTTCAACCCGATTCGATGGGGTTTTAGACATGCGTATGGATCAGGGTCAAGGCCTGACCGCTGCTGATGTTTTGAATCAATACACTGCTGAACAACTCACAGAGCTCTTTAAAGGCTATGGGGAGTTACGTCAGGCGGCCAAAATCAGTCGCTATATCGTCACGGCCAGGGAAAATGGTCCTATTGAGAC
>WTIY01000119.1 GCA_011525065.1 Flavobacteriales bacterium | reverse complement strand
TTAGGGACCCTTGCTTTTGCTGATCAACTCGTTTTTGATCAGCCACTAGGGCGTTCGCGAACCCCCATTGCTTTGATTCCTTATGTCAATGGGTTAGCGGCAAAGAATTTTGAAAGCGATCAGGAGAAAAATGAAATTTTAATTGGCGGCGACGTAAAACTTGCGGTAGGGGATGGTTTGAATTTGGATTTGACCTTTAACCCCGACTTTTCTAATGTTGAGGTAGACGATATTTTGACAAATTTGACTCGCTTTGAATTGCGATTACCCGAACGCCGCCAATTTTTTATCGACAATGGTGATCTGTTTGGGTCTTTTGGGAATTTCTTTAATGAAGCACGGCCTTTTTTCTCAAGACGAATTGGTTTGGCTCGAGACACCCTTGGAAATTTAATTCAAAACGACATCATCGCTGGTGCAAGATTGAGTGGCAAACTCAATGAGGACTGGCGACTTGGGGTACTCAATATTCAAACCGCCTCGGATCCAGCAAACGAGATTGCCTCGAACAACAACGCCATGTTCGCCTTACAGAGAAAGTTGGGCGCTCGATCGAATTTAGGGGTGTTCATGGTCAATCGCCAACGACTTGAGGACTATGATTTTACTCAAGAGAGCGATCGCTACAATCGGGTGGTTGGTGTGGACTATAATCTTGCTTCATCAGACAATACCTGGTCTGGAAGATATTATGTTCATCAGTCGTTGAACCCTGATGACCGTTCGGGTAATTTATCTGCTGAGGCCATTACCAGGTACAATAAAAACAATTGGGTTTTTATCAATGACTGGGTTTATATTGATAATGATTTTAAAGCGGATTTAGGTTTTGTGCCCCGTACGGACATTTTTAAAATAGGCAATTTCGCCCAGCGGTTTTTTTACCCAAAGAATCGAACCTTTGTCAATCGGCATAATGTCCAAATGTTACTGATCAATTATTTTAGACCGACGCTAGACTTAAAGCTCACCGATTATTTCCTCAGGGCGAGTTGGGAAACCGATTTTACGAATAACGCGAAGCTCACAATCAATGGAGCGAATCAATACATTTTTTTGACCGGGGATTTTGACCCGACTCGAACCCCAGGAGGAACCCCTCTGCCAGGAAATCAGGGATATGAATTTAATTTTTTAAACCTTGAATTTGCCTCGAGCAACACTCGGCTATTTACTTGGTCTGCCAACAGCACCGTCGGGGAATTTTTTAACGGAAAACGATATTCTGTCGGCGGAGTTTTTCGCTATCGATGGCAGCCAGTCGCGCAGCTTAGTTTAAACATTAATTACGACGGCATTAATTTGCCCGATCCTTACGAAAGCGCAGCCTATTGGCTCATCACCCCCAGAGTCGATGTGACCTTTAATAAATCGTTATTTTTCACAGCGCTCGCCCAATACAGTAATCAGCGCGAAAACCTGGGGCTTAATGCCCGACTGCAATGGCGCTTCGCTCCATTATCGGATCTATTTTTAGTGTATAACGACAACTATTTTACCGATGGGTTCACTCCACGATTTAGATCGATAAATTTGAAACTCAATTATTGGCTGAATCTTTAAGGGCTCAGCGTCATCCAGAAGCAATCCAATAAGTCCGTCAACATATGCAGACAAAGGCCCAAAGCAATGATGCGGTATGGCCGAGGTAAGAGAAGCATCACCGCATAAATTACAATGGCTAACCACGAATGCAGGGGGTGGAAATTAATGCTGCATCGATTGGCTTGGAAAATGGGTGTGGCCAAAAGGTGATCTAAGTCTACAAGCATGGTGGCCAATAAAATTACATAGACTTTTAGCCAGTTATCCTTAAAAAAGACTTTAGCGATGAGTAGTGGTGCTCCGAGGTGTAAAAAATAGTGGAAGAAATATTGCATACGACAGATGTCTGGATTTTATCAAGCCATGTTGCTTAAATTGAGCTCGGTTAATTTAAGCTAAATAATTTGACACCACCTTATAAATAGGCTTATGGTCTGTAAAATGAAAATATGGAATCTTCTAAGCCATAATGTTCGGGAAAAAGTCTGAAAGCTTTATCTATTTGGAGTTTATTGTTTGGGTATCAACACATATATTTGTCCAAAATTTAGAATATGTGTGGAATTGTATGCGCATACAATGAAAATATAGAGATGGAGGGGCGACGTACTCAGTTGCTGTCCATGTCAAAACAGATTCGTCATCGTGGCCCAGACTGGAGTGGAATTTATGTTGACAATGACGCGATTTTAGCGCATGAACGCTTGGCCATTGTTGATCCAGTTTCTGGGGGGCAACCATTATTTAGCCAAAATAAAAAGTTGGTGTTGGCTGTAAATGGAGAAATCTACAATCATGGAGCACTTCGCCAATTGACACCGAATTATGACTATCAAACTGGCTCTGATTGTGAGGTGATTTTAGGGTTATACCAGTCAGAGGGAATGGCGTTTGTCGATAAGCTCAATGGGATATTTGCTTTTGTGCTTTATGATGCTGATCAAAATTTATTTTTCGCGGCAAGAGACCATATGGGGATTATCCCGCTATACATGGGTTGGGATGCTCAAGGGACGCTTTATTTTGCCTCGGAACTCAAGGCTCTTGAGGGCCAGTGTAATAAAATCGAGGTTTTTCCTCCGGGGCACTTTTATGACGGCAAACAACAAAAGCTAATTAAATGGTATGATCGGTCATGGAGAGATTTTGAAGCAGTTAAAGAGCGAGAAACCGACATTGAGCAATTGCGAGAGGCTCTTGAAAGCGCCGTGCACAGGCAGCTCATGAGCGATGTGCCCTATGGCGTATTGTTATCGGGTGGATTAGATTCCTCGATTACTTCAGCCCTGGCCAAAAAGTTCGCTAAAAAGAGGGTCGAGTCTAATGACATTAGTGATGCCTGGTGGCCCCAACTGCACTCTTTCTCCATTGGCCTTAAAGGGTCCCCTGATTTGAAGGCTGCGCAACTGGTAGCTGATCACATTGGTACGGTTCATCATGAAGTAGCGTTTACGGTTCAAGAGGGCATAGATGCCATCAAAGACGTGATCTTTTATCTCGAAACTTATGACATCACTACTGTTCGAGCCTCCACAC
>WTIY01000110.1 GCA_011525065.1 Flavobacteriales bacterium | reverse complement strand
GATTTAGCCAAACACAACCACCAACCTCGGGTGGAGTTTACCAGCTTTCAACCTATAACCATCTTCTTTGGATTCAGAACAATTCTGCTTCCTGGTCGGCCAGTATGGTGTTGACCCAAGACATTGATATGTCGGCGATTAGAAATGTTGACGACTCTGATGCTGGAACCAATGATGGGTGGATACCTTTGGGAAACTCTTCAACGGAATTTACAGGATCTTTCGATGGCCGTGGCTATACTCTTACAGGACTTTGGATTCAAAGAACGAGTACTCAAAATGTCGGTTTTTTTGGAGTTTTAAATGGTGCTACAGTCAAAAACATCACATTTAGAAATGCGATGGTAAAAAATGATAATACATCCATTAATGCAGATACAGGAGGTGTAATAGGCGATATTGATAATGGCTCAAATACTGTTTTGAACATAAATTTTTACGGTGATGCTTATACAAGTCAAGGAGATGTAGGAGGATTGATCGGGCAAAGCCAAGCAAACAATCAGGTGATATCTTATAGTTTATTTAGTGGAACAGTTTCAAACACTGGTACAGGAGAAACAGGAGGAATCATTGCCCGATTTGCAAATGGTAGTGAACTAAAGTATTGTACAGTCTTGTCAGGAACCATAGAGGGTCGAGGACAAACAGGAGGTATTGCCGCTTCATTGAGTTCATTTAAATCCCCTAGAAATTTTACTTACAACTCTGTTTATGCTGATGTCGAATCGCAGGGAGATGATGTTGGAGGTGTCATTGGTGCTGTAGGGAGTGGTGGAAATGGGATGCGATTTAATTATAACGTAGTCCATGCAGATGTCACAGGAGATAACACTGTGGGGGGGCTTGTTGGAAACGGGTCCGGTTGGAATACCTCACCTAATTACAGCGGATGGAATATTTTTTCTGGCACAGTAAACGGAGACTCTGAAGTTGATGGCGTAATGGGGAAAGGCAATAACCCCTGCGGATCTGGTATTGGAGACTCAAACGTTTACGACGCCTATTTAAACAGTTCAACATGTAATGAAGGATTGAATTCAAATGCCGTTCCAAATGAACTTACGCAAAAAGATGATTACACTGCGTATGAAGATTGGACAAGCACTCAAAGTGATTTGTTTGGCTTTTCAGCAAATGTCAAAGGAGGCCTTCCCTTTGTTCCCAATAGTCGTTATTTGCTTGAGGATGATGAGGCCCATTTGGAGCTCATTCAAACCCCCAACGACGAAGCAACCATCTATGGCACCTCAAGCATTGTAACTTTTGTTTTAAGTTTCACCAATACAGTTACGGTAGATTCTTCTGGTGGAGTACCTTACTTTGACCTTGATTCCGGCGCTTCAGCAAGAGCCACCTACAAGTCGGGTTCAGGAACAAAGCAACTGACCTTCGAATATAAAGTAAACGATGGTGATGCTTCTTCTGATTTGGACATTACCAGTTCTGCCATTCAACTTAATGGTGGGACAATTAAAGATACCGATAGTGATACGGCCATTGTTACCTTCCCGTTGGCAGCAACTGGGAGGCATTTTTCTTCCATGTACAACATCCAAGTGGATAGTGGCACGCCGACGGTAACCCTCTCCAGCAGCGATAGTGACGGCATCATCAATCTCACCCAAACGGTTTCCATTACAGCAACCTTTGGCAAAAACATGCAGTCCACCCCCACCATCACCATTCCGGGAGTGGGCACCTACAATATGGCATTGACCACGGCCTCGACCACGTGGTATTATGATTGGGATACCACGGGAGTGTCTACGGGGACCTATGCGATTAGTGTAAATGGAACTGCGACAAATGGCGAGTCCTATACCGGCACCGACACGCTTTCGTTGGATGTACAAAAACGTATTTATCTCGATACCAATGGGGTAACGATTAAATGTCCTTCGGCCAATGTTTCTGAAACAGCCATCATTGGTGGAAAAGAATACATTGTTGTGGATGAAACGGCTCTGAGAACGCGCGAAAACAATGGAGACGACATGACCTGTGTGTGTACTTCGAGGGTGTACAACATGAGTGAACTCTTTAAAAACAATACGACCTTCAATCAAGATATTGGTTCTTGGGACACTTCAAATGTCACAACTACTGCCGAAATGTTTAGAAGAGGAACAGGGATTACCCATTCGTTTAATCAAGACATTGGTGACTGGGACCTTGGGAATGTCACAAATATGGCGATGATGTTTCGAGGCGCGGTAAGTTTTAACCAAGATATTGGGGATTGGGACGTCTCTAATGTAACCAATTTCGAAGGAGTTTTTCAATATGCTTCAGGGTTCAATCAAGATCTTGGGGATTGGGACATGACAAGTGCAACTATATTCACAAGGTTATTTAATGGTGCAAGTGCTTTTAATAATGCAGCAACGAACACCATAAATAATTGGGATACAGCAAATGTAACAAGTCTAGAAATGACTTTTTCAGGAGCATCCGCATTCAATCAACCTATCGGAAATTGGAATACAAGTAGTGTAACTACCCTACAGTATACCTTTTCAGGAAATTCAAGTTTTAATCAGGACATCAGTGGTTGGGATGTCAGTAATGTAACCTCTTTCTTTGGGACTTTTGGTGATACTGCTGCATTCAATCAAAATATAGGAGCGTGGGATACTTCGAGCGGAACAAATTTTGCCGAAATGTTTTATGATACCCCAGTTTTTGACAATGGTGGTAGTGATTCGATAAACAATTGGGATACCTCTAGCGCAACTGATTTTGCTTATATGTTTCAAGATGCATTAGTATTTAACAGAGACATTGGGAATTGGGATGCTTCAGGGGTTACACAAATGGATAATATGTTTGATGGTGCCGCCTTGTTTAATCAAGATTTGACTCAGTGGTGTGTTTCTTCAGTCACATCATATTCAGATTTTGCAGATTCAACCTTCGCATCTGCTAATCGACCAGACTTTACAGGTGGTGGAAATTGTGGCCCACGCGTCACTCTAACCACCAGCGATTCGGACAATCTCATCACCACCGGTTTGGTGACCATTACAGCGACCTTTAACGAGAACGTGCAAGCATCCCCCACCATTTCCATAGCAGGGGTGGTGACCAATACGGCCATGTCATTAAACACCTCAGCCACGGTTTGGG
>WTIY01000044.1 GCA_011525065.1 Flavobacteriales bacterium | reverse complement strand
ACATCGAGGATGCATCCGATTTATCGAACAGACCGCACGAGATTTTAACTTCCCGATCACAACTCATGCCATCCAGGTCATGCGTTTTGTCCAATCATCAAAGACATCTTACGACCTTGTATTTGCCGATCCACCCTACGATTTCAATCAAGAGACCCTTGAATTATTGGTGAATCAGATCATAAGCGGATCATTGTTAAACCAAAACGGACAATTGATTTTAGAGCACACCAAAGAGAGAAATTTCGAATCCCACCCCAATTGGGTGCATTCGAGAAAATTTGGTGGTTCGGTATTTAGTTTCTTCGAATAAAAATGCAGGCCTGTAAGCCGGATTCTGTATCCATAAATGGACCCTTATCATTTATCTAGGCACTGCATTACTGCAATGCTCAATCTGCCTACCCTCCCGCTCAGACGGGCATCTTCAAACACGGGTTTACGTGGCATTTCACCGCATAGAGTTTACCTGATTTCACTACAGCATAATCTGTACATTCTTTCTGTTGCACTGGTCCTAATTCGCCAAGGCGAACCGACGGCTGTTAGCCGCTATGCTTCCCTATGGTGCCCGGACTTTCCTCTTCACGCGAACGCGAAGCGATAAGGCGGCCTGCTCGGCAAAATTAGAAGAAATGTTGATAACTCACGAAATAATGCAAAGTGATTTGAGGGATTTCAGCCGAGGCATTTTTATCTTTGTTTGGGCATTATGGAACACTTCATTGTATCTGCGCGAAAATATAGACCGTCCGGCTTTGATCAAGTGGTCGGTCAAAAAGCAATTACCCAAACTTTAGATAATGCCATTGCCAGTAATCATTTGGCCCAGGCCCTACTTTTTACAGGCCCAAGAGGGGTTGGAAAAACAACCTGCGCCAGGATTTTGGCCAAAAAAATCAATCAAAACGGGACCGATCAAAGCCAGGAGGATTTTGCTTTTAACATCTTTGAGCTCGATGCCGCCTCAAACAATTCAGTGGAGGACATTCGCTCCCTGATCGACCAGGTTAGAATCCCTCCACAAACTGGTCGCTTCAAAGTTTACATCATCGATGAGGTTCACATGTTGTCCTCAGCGGCCTTTAATGCCTTTTTAAAGACCTTAGAAGAACCCCCAAGCCATGCCATTTTCATTTTGGCAACCACTGAAAAGCACAAAATCATCCCAACGATACTTTCGCGATGTCAAATTTTTGATTTTAAACGGATTACGGTAAATGACATCAAAGATCAGTTAAAGCGAGTCGCCCAAGCCGAAGGCATAGACGCCGAAGATGACGCCTTACACCTGATGGCCCTCAAGGCTGATGGTGCCATGCGTGATGCGCTGTCTATTTTTGATCGAATCGTTAGTTTTTGTGGTAATTCCATTACGCGAACCGCAGTGGCAGAGAATTTACACATCTTGGACTACGCACAGTACTTTGCCGTCACAGATTTCATGCTTGAGGGTCGTATCCCTGAACTTTTGCTCCAATTAGACCAAATTTTGGCTCAAGGATTTGACGGACAACATTTCATCAATGGTTTGTGTTCACATTTTCGAGATCTATTGGTCTCTCAAACCCCTGAAACGATTAAACTCCTGCAAGTGGGTGACAACGTTAAACAGGCCTATACGGAGCAGTCTACAAAAGCCGATAAAACTTGGCTTATGACCGGGCTTGATTTAGCCAACGAATGTGCTATGAATTATAAAAACAGTCGCAATCAAAGACTTCTTGTTGAATTGTGTCTTATGCAGCTGGCTTCTCTCAAGGACTTGGATCAAAAAAAAAAGTCCAGTAATCAACCCTACATAATACCTGCGAGTGAATTAAATTCGCCTGCTAAAACAACCCCTGAGGCGGGATCTTCAGCCCTTGAAGCATCGTCTCCCATTACGGCTACTGAAACGGTATCATTAGACGCTGAGACCCCATCGCCTGAAACAGCTCCGCAGGTGATCCCATCGACGAGTGAATCGCCGTCTGAATCGCCATCTGTAGAATCGGTCCATACAAAAAATCCAGCCCAGAAGACCTCAACCACGAGCCCACCGCGACCCCAAATCGACATCCCTCTTGATTCAGGACACAAAGGAGTGTCCTCGCTTTCGCTTAAAAGCATCGCGCAAAAGAAAAAAATCGAAGAAAATCAGGAGGTTACACAACCCGACAAAGGGGTAAAACGCAATTCTGAAATAACCCAGAAAGCCTTTCTCAAGGCCTGGAATCAATATTCCGAAAACATTAAAAACGAGGGTAAATTCAATCTCCACTCCCACCTGACCATGGGCGTTCCTCAACTCAAAGGAACAGAAATCACCTTGATCTACCCAAACGATACCATACGCCTAGAGGTAGAGCTAGAGCAAGGAGATATTTTAATGCATTTGGCCAATACCCTGAATAATGACCACTTGTCGTTTAATCTGGTGGTCGAAGAACAAGCGATAAAACGCTACGCCTATACGCCCGAAGAAAAATACGAACAACTTAAAACTGAAAATCCGTTGCTCGAGGTGCTTCGAGGGAGCCTAGATTTAGACCTTTAATCTCCATATAACAATGAGTCAAGACAAACAAACCCCGATGCTTGGACTAAAATTGCCCACCGACCCGAGGTGGGTGAATATCGTTGAAAAGAACATTGACGAAATTCTAACCGATCATGCTTACTGTGAGCAAAAAGCGGCTTCTACAGCCATTTCGCTGATCATTGGTTATCCTGAATACACCGATTTAGTTGCCGAAATGACGCTACTCGCCCAAGAGGAAATGAGTCATTTTAAAATGGTTCACGATCGGATCATCGCTCGTGGGGGTCATTTAGGTCGTGAACGAAAAGACGCCTACGTCAACGCCTTGATGAAGTTCTTCCCCAAAGGCGGCAGTCGCAACGATCAACTGGTCCATCGACTTTTGTACGCCGCTTTAATTGAGGCAAGAAGCTGTGAGCGTTTTCGCTTACTCAGCGAGGAATTAACCGACAAAAAACTAGCCGAATTTTATCGCAAACTTATGATCAGTGAGGCCAATCATTACACCATGTTTTTGAAATTCGCTAGGCAGTATGGCGGACGTGAATCTGTCGATAAAAAATGGCAAGATTTACTGGCCTTTGAGGCGGAAATAATGGAAAATCTTAGTAAAACAGAGC
>WTIY01000214.1 GCA_011525065.1 Flavobacteriales bacterium | reverse complement strand
CACCCAAGTCGTAATATTGGCCTCAATCGTTCAAAAAGAGTCTGTAAAACCCTCAGAGCGCCCAATTATCGCGGGGGTTTACCTGAATCGATTAAGACGAAACATGCCCTTACAAGCAGATCCCACGGTAATTTTTGCCAAGAAAAAAATGGAAAATGATTACCAGCAGATCATCAGGCGGGTTCTTTACAAAGATTTGACTTTGGATTCACCCTACAATACTTACAAGTATGCAGGTTTACCTCCCGGGCCAATCACCATGCCAGACATCAATTCGATCGATGCTGTTTTAAATGCAGAGCGTCATCGTTATCTTTATTTTGTGGCCGATCCAAATCGACCTGGATTTCATGATTTTTCTCGCTCCTTGTCTCAGCACAACAGGAAAAGAAGGGCATACATCAATTGGATTAAAAAACAGGGGATAAAGCGTTAGCGCTTAATCATCTTCCAAGCCATCCTTGAGGCCATCCAACAGACCATCCTTTAGGTCATCGACCAAACCATCGACAAGACCATTCAACAGACCATTCTTTAGACCATCGACCAAACCATCCACCAGAACAACCCATTTTTAGTTAAGTCACTGAATATAAGTTAATTGCATTTTTTACTAGTTTTGCAGGCCAATCTTAATTAACCTACGTTATGATTGACCTTAGACAACAAGGGCTGGCGTCCCACTGGCTCGTAGGCATCTTTGCCTGTGTTTTTGGGTTTATAGGAATCTCATGGTTCGATGACTCTGAGTCAAACATGTCGTCCTATGAAGACCCCTCACTTTGTTACCACGTTCCGCGCAAGGTCGATGATGTCAATCGTCCTAAAGGAAAACACAGTTTAGTGCTAGACGACTCTTTTGTGGCCTTTAAGGAAGCCGTTGGTTTTAAGGAGTCCGGTGGAAACTATCAGGCCGTCAATCGATTTGGCTATTTAGGCAAGTATCAGTTCCATATGAATACCCTCAAACTTCTGGGCGTAAAAGATCAGAAACGGTTCTTGAGTGATTCTGAACTTCAAGAGGAAGCGTTTTATTGGTACACGGCTCGCAATAAGTGGATCTTGAGAAAAGACCTCAAGCGCAGTGTGGGTCAAACCATCCACGGCATTCTGATTACTGAATCAGGTATTTTGGCGGCGGCGCATTTGGCCGGAGCAGGGAATGTAAAAAAGTTTCTTAGAAGTCAGGGCCAGTATCAATTTCAAGATGCCTTTGGGACCAGCATTCAGAACTATTTGAGCGCATTTGCCGACTACGACACGCGTGCTGTGCCGGCTCTGGATCAATGGGTGAGTTTATAAGTACTTCTAAAACCGCCGGATTCTGTGCGATGACTAATCGCTTTGAAACAAAAATATACACGGCCGTTTGTGCAAATCAACAGGGTTCATTTTCCAGCGATCTATGGTCTTGGTTTGAATGAATTCATCTGCCTCACCAAGGTTACAGGCCACACATAGTCTTGTTTTTTTTGCCAAAGTTTGAATTAAGGCTTCCAGCATTTGATTGTTGCGATAAGGCGTTTCGATAAAAATTTGCGTTTGCTGTAATTGCTGAGACTGCTTCTCAAGCTGTTTTAATGTTCTTTTCCGATCCTGTTTATCGATGGGCAAATAACCGTGAAAAGCGAATTGTTGACCGTTTAAGCCACTGGCCATTAGTCCCAATAAAATCGATGACGGACCGACCATAGGAATCACTTGTATTCCATGTTTATGGGCCAGGCCTATAATTTCTGCACCCGGATCAGCGACTCCAGGACAGCCTGCATCACTAATGATTCCGAGATCGGCTCCTTCAAAACAAGGATCGATGAATTTCGGTAAATCAGCGGGATTAGTGAATTTATTAATGGTATTGATCTGAAGGTCAGATTGCTTTTTGCTCGGGCAGATGGACTTGATAAATTTGCGCGCATTTTTTTCGTGTTCCACCACATAGTGATCGATGGAGTCAATCACCTTCGAAATGCTTAAGGGTAAAACATTATTGGGAGGAACTTCTCCCAGCGGGCACGGAATAAGATAAATACGTCCTCTATGCGACATCAAACCAAAGTGCTTAGTGTTGAATCAAAATTTTACCAATCTTTTGCAGCCCTTGCTCATGGTTGGTTTTTATTAGGTACAAACCGCTTGGCCAGGATTGGGTATCTATAGTGACCTTATTGTCTTGAGTTGTTTTTTCCTCTATGAGTTTTCCACTTAGGTCGAAAATCATGTAGCTGGTCAAATAATCGGATTTGAGGACAACATGATTGTTGGCGGGGTTTGGACTCAACTGTTGATTCAAAGAGAACTGATTCACATTTAAAACCACCTCAGGCTCGATTTTATAGACGATCCCATTAAAGGCGCAAACATAGAGTTCTCCATTTATATCCTCACCGAATGAAGCCCAATTCTCTCCAAAGCTTTGTTGGTAGACTAATTCGCCACTGCTGCTTTCAAGGACCCCCATATAGCCCGAGACAAAATCGGCAAAGAGATAATGGCCAACAAGAGGTGAGCTAGGAGTACCGCGATATACATAACCTCCGGTAATGCTGCTGCCCACATTATGAGGATAAACTGCAATAGGAAATTCCATGGTCGAAGGGTCGGCACAGTTGTTGGTGTTGTAGGTTGCATTTCCTTCATAACAGCGCCAGCCGTAATTGATTCCGGCTTCAGTGTAGGCCACTCGATTGATTTCTTCATAGGCATTTTGACCTACATCGGCAATCCACAAGTCTCCGTTATCCCGATCAAAAGTGAATTTCCAGGGATTTCGCAATCCGTAGGCCCAAATTTCCTGTGCTTCAGTGGTGCTCCCAAAAAACGGATTATCTGGCGGAATGCCATAATTTTGACCTCCTGAGGGATTGTCAATGTCTAATCTCAACATTTTGCCCAATAAACTGCTGTTATTTTGGCTAAAATTCTGAGGATCACCGCCACTGCCACCATCGCCCATGCCAATGTAAAGATATCCATCAGGTCCAAATGCAATACAACCGCCGTTGTGATTGCCATAGGGTTGACCAATACTCAAGATAGGGAATTCGCTGTTTGGGTCTGCAAAATCAGGATCAAGGGCATCGACGCTAAAACGCGAAATTTGAGTGTCTCCATTTGGATCTGTATAGTTGACAAAAAAGTAGCCGT
>WTIY01000016.1:1647-11468 GCA_011525065.1 Flavobacteriales bacterium | reverse complement strand
TGACTAAAAGTGATTTTATAAAGACCCAGACATTTTGGCTTGGCACAGATAAATACGGAAGAGATTTACTCAGTAGAATGCTTATCGGACTTCGGGTATCGCTCTCTGTTGGATTGATTGCCGTGATGATTTCATTGATTATTGGGATTACTTTGGGTGCAGTTTCGGGTTATTACGGCGGAAGGATAGACCAAATTATCATGTGGTTAATCAACGTGACTTGGTCCATACCCACCCTATTGTTGGTCATTGCAATTACTTTGGCATTGGGCAAAGGGTTTTGGCAGGTTTTCATTGCCGTTGGTCTGACCATGTGGGTGGAAGTGGCCCGAGTGGTACGCGGTCAAGTCATGAGCGTTAAACAGCGTCAATATATTACCGCCGCGCGAGGGCTTGGCTACTCAGATAATCGCATCATATGGCGTCATATTTTACCTAATAGTTTGACCCCAGTGATCATTATTTCTGCGGCGAATTTTGCCTCAGCCATTTTAATTGAAAGTGGCCTTAGTTTTTTGGGAATCGGTGCTCAGCCGCCGATACCGAGTTGGGGAAGCATCATCAAAGATCACTATGCTTATATTGTTTTGGGTAAACCGTTTTTAGCGCTTGTGCCAGGTTTTGCTATTATGATGCTGGTTATGGCATTTATGCTCATGGGCAATGCGCTGCGAGAGGTCCTTGATGTGAATGCTTAATTAAGAAATATTCACATAGTTGGCGCTATCTAGCTTGATAAAAATGAACAGCAGAATCGTGAATCCCCACAGTCCTGAGCCCCCGTAACTGATCAAAGGAAGAGGAATACCTACCGTAGGAAGCAGGCCAATGACCATGCCTATATTAACGAAAAAATGCAGAAAGATGATTGAGGCAACACTGTAGCCATAAACCCGACCAAAAATGGATTTTTGCTTTTCAGCGCGATAAAGTACACGTAAAATCAAGGCCACAAACAGCATTATCAAGAAGGTCGATCCCATAAATCCCCATTCCTCCCCGACGGTACTGAAAATATAATCGGTATGTTGCTCAGGCACGAAATTGCCCTTGGTTTGGGTCCCCTGAAGCCATCCTTTTCCCCACCAGCGGCCACTCCCTATAGCGATTTCACTCTGATGCGTGTTGTAACCTATTGAATTACTGTCGACTGCTTTCCCAAGGACCAGGTTGATGCGATCCCGGTGTCTCTGTTCAAAAACAGAGTGAAAAACATAGTTCACAGAATAAACAAAGCCAATGGCCATGGCCCAGGTTACAAAAAGTCGTCCCCATTTGATGCGATGGCGATTTCGTTTTTGCCACCAGAGGTAACCCATCACCAAGACCAACAACACGATGAGCATTCCATTTACTTCTAACAACAGCGTTCCGACAAAAAGCAATCCAAGGGCTACGGCGAAGCTCAAAAAAAGATAATTCAGCCCTTCCCGATATAAGGGCAGAATAAAGGCGGCATAGACCAAAGCGCTGCCGGGATCGGGTTGAGGAATAATCAAAAGAGCGGGAAGCCCAATAATCAGAATGGATTTCCATTGATCTTGCCACTGCTTGATGTTGGTCTGGATGTCGCCCACAAATTTACCCAGAGCTAGGGCAGTGGCGGTCTTAGCAAATTCACTGGGCTGAAGACTGAATCCGCCGAAAGAATACCAGGAGGTGGCCCCGTTAATGGTTTGACCAAATGCGTAAAGCCCTAGCAGGGCTACTAGGGCAAATAAATAAATCAAACTAGAGAAGCGTTCGTAAAATTTTGATTCAACGGCCAGGATAAAAACAATTAAAACGACACTAAGCAGTATCCAAAGCAATTGTTTGCCATAAATCTCATTGAGATCCAAAAGGGACTGTGCCTCTGTTAATGAAGCGGAGTAAATGTTCACCCAACCAAAGCAAACCAGGGCAGTGTAGAGGCCAACCATCCACCAATCAATTTTAGAATTTCGCCGCGTATATCCCATCACTGATTAATTTTAAAAGGCTTCCCTGAATACGGTTTTTCGTACTCATTCATTAAACTACCCCCTAAGACATATCGCTCCATATCTTTACGACTGATGCTGTCTCTTAAATATTTTTCAGTCATCAGTCCAGCGATGCGTCCTGCCCAGCGGGACCCCCAATAACCATTCTCTACAAAAACAGCCAAAGCAATTTTAGGATCTTCTTTGGGCGCGAACGATATGAATACAGAATGATCTGTGAGTTGCATTCTTTTGCCGTCTAATTTTATGTAGTTTTCTGCGGTTCCTGTTTTGCCGCATATCTCGATGCCTGGGATGCCAATAAATGGTTTTGAAGCTGTTCCGTAGCGATAGACATCAGCCATGCCCTCTATGATGGGGTCAAAGTGCTTTGGATCGATCGTTGTGTTTTGACGTGTTGTATAGCGCTTTGGAATGCTGTCTGTCAGCCCAATTTTTTTGATTATGTGGGGGGTGTAAAAATGGCCGCGATTAGCAATAACACTGGTAAAATGAACCATTTGCATTGGTGTGAGCAGCACCTCCCCTTGTCCAATGGCATTTGAAATGGTCGCCGGGGTGTACCAGCGGTATTTTGGATATTGATAATAGCGATTGTAAAAATCGGCATCCGGAATAAGTCCTTTGTTTCCTGCAGGTAGATCATATCCCAAATAATCCCCTAAACCAAAGCTCCTCAGGTGTTGTCTCCATCGTTCGATCCCCTCTTGTGGGGTTGGATATTTATCGATGGTTTTTCGATAAGCTGAGGCAAAATAAGAATTGCAAGAATGGGCAATCCCGCCAGTTAGCGAGAGGGGTGTTTGGTGTTCATGACACCCCATGGGTTTCGCCCCGCCGTAGTTATAGCTTCCATAACAGGACACGTAGTCTGATGGGGTAATGACTTTTTCTTCTAGTGCCACTAATGCGGTTAATGTCTTGAACGGAGATCCCGGAGGGTATTCCCCTTGAAGCACCCGATCAAAAAGGGGCTTTGCGATGGTGTCGTAATAAAGTTTGGTGAAGTTTTTAGATCGTTTTCTGCCCACTAACAAGGCAGGATCATAATTTGGTGCTGCCACCAGTGCGAGAATTTCGCCGTTCTTGGGGTCAAGCGCTACAATACCCCCGCGTTTATTCACCATAAGGGATTCGCCATAGGCTTGAAGCTGCGAATCGATGGTTAGGGTAATGTCAGTGCCTCTTTGCGAAGGAACGTCAAATGCACCATTTTTATACGGCCCAATATCTCTGTTAAAATTGTCTTTTTGGAGATATTTAATGCCCTTTTGACCTCTTAAAATACGCTCGTATTGCTTTTCCACACCTGCGGCACCAATGAGTTCTCCCATTTGATACTCTGGGTTCATTTTTATGGTGTAATCATTCACCTCTGAAACGTAACCCAAGACATTCGACGAATGATTGACTTGGTAATCGCGCAAGGAGCGTTTTTGGATATAAAACCCCTGGTATTTGTACATTTTCTCTGACAGACCGGCAAACTCACTTTTGGTCAATTGAGCCACCACCACAGAGGGTAGATTTGGAGAATATCTTTTGGCTCTATTGATGGCAGAGATAAATTTTTCTTTGGTCAAATTCAAAAGGCTGCAAAATTCTGTGGTATCCAGGGCCTTCATGTTTCTGGGAATAACCATAACGTCATAAGAGGGCTGATTGGCCACCATCAACACGCCGTTTCGATCGTAAATGTAGCCGCGCTGAGGATAATCAAAAACGGTTCTTATGGCATTGTTGTCCGAAAGCTTCGCGTAAGAGCTGTCATAGATTTGTAAATAAAATAGGCGCCCGATAAAAATCAGTCCTACCATGAGTACCAAAACGAACAACAGATTTTTTCTCATGTGGTTTTTCGACTAAAAAGTTGAAAAGCGCTGAGCAAAATAAGGGTGCTGAGGGCTGCAGTTATGAACGTCGATTTAAACACTAAAGGCCAATAACTCCACGATCCCGCTTCCAATGAAAACAGAATTAAATGATGGATCAGTACAGCCGATGACACAAAAATAATTTGTTGACCGATTGGCGCATTAGGCACTTTTGTGGTGTTGTATTGATAACTCACCCCAAAGGCGAAGTTCAACAATACGGGCCGAATCCAAGCCAAAAAAACCGCAGCGGCCGCATGAGCCCCACCCGTATCATTAAACATGTCCACGCAAAGCCCCAGTGAAAAACTACTGAGAATTAGCCATAGGCGATTTCCTGATAAGGGGTAAAGCAAGATGAAGTAGCAGTAGACCATTGGGTTAGCAAAACCAAAGAGGACAATGCGATCCACGATTAAAACTTGAACCAAGAGAACTGCTATAAAACGCCCAATAACGGTAAGCCACTGTGTACTAGAGTTCATCGGTCATTGTATTTTCTAGTTCACGGATTTCTTGAGCTTCAGGCCTTTGTAACAGGTAAACGTGATACAAGTCTGTCATGTCGGTATGGGGTCGAACGCGAATGTCCAAGTAGTCTTGTGCCGCGGCATCCTCTATATCGATAACTTGACCTACAGGCCATCCTCTCGGAAAAATAGTGGACTTTCCGTCGGTTACCAAGGAGTCACCAGGAGCGATTGGTGCTATTTTTGGTATTTCGGTCAGCAACAATTCATCGACTTTATCGCCCGGCCAAATCAACGTGCCAAAATGATTGGATTTCTTGCTCTTAACGATGATTCGACTGTTGGTATTCAACACGGATTGGGCCACGCAATAATGATCAGAGACGTGGGTAATGACTCCTAGCACCCCGTCGGAGCTCACTACTCCCATATCCATTTCCACGCCGTCTAAAGCCCCTTTGTCAATGGTTAAGGTATTTTTCCTTTTGTGGTAATTGTTGTTGATCACATGAGCTTGAATCACGCTTAAATTTGAGCTGTCCAATAAAGGCATAAGGCCTGCTCTGGACAATGTGTCCTTGGAATCAGAATGTTTGATCTTATGTTTTGCCGCCAACAAACGGGCATTTTCTAAGGCTAGAGTTTCGTTGCGTTGCTTTAAACTAAAATAACTTTTGATGTCGGTAATTTGCGCAAAAATACCACCAGAGATGCGGTTACTCGAGGCAATGTTTCTGGTATAAAGTCCGGAATGTGCTTTTTGGGAAAGAGAAATTCCAAAAGAGAAGAGCAGCAAAAACAGAAGAAAATTTTTATTGCGGATAAAAAAATCAATAATCTGCTGCATGCCGGCTTATGTCCCTAATTTATTTGATCAACACACTTTTGTATTTGGCCAAGTTTTTTAAACATATACCCGTACCGCGGACTACAGCACGCAAGGGATCCTCGGCTATGTATACCGGCAAATCTGTTTTTTGAGACAATCGCTTGTCCAAACCCCGTAGCATGGATCCACCGCCAGCTAAATAAATCCCTGTATTGTAAATGTCTGCTGCGAGTTCAGGTGGGGTCTGTGAGAGCGTTTCCATGACCGAATCTTCAATTCGCAAGATGGATTTATCGAGTGCTTTAGCAATTTCCCGATAGGAGGTTTGTACCTGTTTTGGTTTTCCAGTTAGCAAGTCTCGACCTTGAACAGCCATTTCATCTGGGGGTAATTCCAAGTCTTCTGTGGCTGCTCCGATTTGGATTTTAATTTTTTCAGCAGTGCGTTCACCAACATATAAATTGTGTTGGGTGCGCATGTAATAAACGATGTCATTGGTAAAAACGTCCCCTGCAATTTTCACTGATTTATCGCAGACGATACCACCCAGAGCCAGTACGGCAATTTCTGTAGTCCCTCCACCGATATCCACAATCATATTCCCTTTGGGTTGCATGATGTCCACACCGATACCAATGGCTGCGGCCATGGGTTCATGAATAAGGTAGACTTCTTTTCCATTGACCCGCTCTGCACTTTCTTTTACCGCCCTCATTTCCACTTCGGTAATGCCACTGGGAATGCAAATGACCATACGAAGGGAAGGGGTCAACAATTTTTTCTTCAAGGCAGGAATGTCCTTGATGAACATGTTGATCATTTTTTCACTGGCATCAAAATCGGCAATAACACCATCCTTTAAAGGGCGAATGGTCTTGATGTTTTCGTGTGTTTTTCCTTGCATACGAGCCGCTTCACGACCTACAGCGATGATTTTATTAGTCATTCGATCGCGAGCAACAATACTGGGAGCATCCACCACAACTTTGTCATTGTGGATGATGAGCGTATTTGCGGTACCCAAATCAATGGCAATTTCCTCGGTCAAAAAATCAAAAAATCCCATGCTGTAATGCGTGTTTTTGGAAATAGGTTGTGATTCCTAACAAATGTAATAAATTTTAGTGCTTAAAGTGTCTTGTTCCTGTAAATACCATCGATAAATTATGACCATTACAATAGTCAATGCTCAGTTGATCTTTAATCGACCCTCCAGGTTGAATAACGGCAGTGATTCCAGCCTTGTGGGCGATCTCAACACAATCCGGAAAAGGAAAAAATGCATCGCTCGCCATGACTGCGCCAGACAAGTCAAAACCAAATGAATTGGCTTTTTCAATGGCTTGTCTCAAGGCGTCAACGCGTGAGGTTTGTCCCGTTCCGCTTGCACAAAGTTGGCCGTTCTTAGCCAAGACAATAGTGTTCGACTTGGTGTGTTTACACAGCACTGAGGCAAAAAGTAAATCGTTTATTTCGTTTGCACTCGGCTTTGTGTCAGTGACCACCTTTAAATCCTCTGCCTGATCGGTTTTGTCATCGCGCTCTTGTCGCAAAAATCCATTGAGACAGCTTCTGACATTGTGATCCGGTGTGTGAAATAATTTTTGCTTGAGCAAAATCCGATTTTTCTTCTGACTTAGAAGGTCAAAGGCCTCCTCTGAGAAATCCGGGGCGATGACCACTTCGCAGAAGAGTTCGTGTATGGCAGTCGCGGTCTCTGTTTCAATGGATCGATTGGCAATTAGTACTCCGCCAAAAGCCGATACTGGATCACCGGCCAAAGCTTTGGCATATGCCTCAGACAAGCTAGAGGCTTGGGCCATACCACAGGCATTATTGTGTTTTAAAATGGCAAAACTTGGTGGATGGTGCTCCCCTTGAAATTCATTCATGAGTTGAACAGCGGCATCGACATCCAGCAAATTGTTGTAACTAAGTTGCTTTCCGTGCATCTTATCGAACATCTTGTCCATGGCACCAAAAAACTCACCTTTTTGATGTGGGTTTTCTCCATAACGCAAAACCTGTCCTTGGTTGATACTCAGTTTTAATGCGGATAGGTCATTATTTTCATTGAAATAATTGAAAATAGCAGTATCGTAATGTGACGAGCATGCAAAGGCCTTCGCGGCAAAGTGTTTTCGCTGGGCTAGGGTGGTCGATCCGTTTTGTTCGGTGATCAACGTCAGGAAATCTGCATAATCATCCACAGAAGACAGGCAAAATGTATCGGCAAAGTTTTTGGCCGCGGCGCGAATTAAAGAAATTCCGCCAATGTCAATTTTTTCGATGATGGCCTGAGGGTCTGCCCCAGAAGCGACCGTCTGTTCAAACGGGTACAGGTCTACAATAACCAAGTCGATTTGGGGGATGCTGAACTCATTCATTTGAGATTGATCACTCTCGTTATTTTGACGGTTTAAAATGCCGCCGAAAATCTTTGGATGAAGGGTTTTTACCCGGCCACCTAAGATGGAGGGATAATCCGTTAAATCTTCCACTGCGACCACTGGAATGTTTTGATCTTTAATGAATTGTTCGGTCCCACCAGTTGAATAGAGGGTGACGCCTAATTGATGTAATTTTTCAACAATCGGCGCGAGACCGTCTTTGTGAAAAACAGAGACCAGTGCCGATTGAATGGGAATGGATTGTGCCATGAAGATGTCTTGAAAAGATAAAGGCATAAAAGTAAGGAAATATGCGCGAAAACACGACCAATTTTTCCTTTAAAAAAGAGTACCTTAGAGGACTGAATGTCCACCCAATAAAAAGCGATGATTGTCTATCTACGCGTCTTAAAAGAGAGCATTAATTTTGCAGTAAGTGCGCTGATTAACAACAAGTTGCGTACTTTTTTGTCTTTGCTCGGTGTAACCATTGGGATTTTTTCAATCATCGCCGTTTTGGCTGCCGTCGATTCGCTTAAGTCTGAAATACAAGACAGTCTAAAGGGTTTGGACAACAGCACCATTTATTTGGGCAACTTTTCCTTTGGCCCGACCGAAGTGCCTCGATGGAAATGGGAGCAATTTCCTGTGGCAACGTATGAGGAGTATCAGTATCTGAAAAAAAACTTGAATCAGGCACAAGCCGTTGCCTTTAATCTCAACGTGAGAAACGAGACGCTCAAGTATGAGGATCGCTCTGTAGAAAATGCCAACATTGGCGCATTTTCACATGAGTATTACGATATAGAATCCCTTCAAATAGAGTACGGCCGATTCTATAATGAGCTCGAATCCAATAACGGGGCTGAGGTGGTGGTCATTGGTCACGAAATCGCGACCTCATTGTTCACTCAAGCCGAACAAGCCATCGGCAAAAAAGTGCGCTTGTACGGGAAAAAATTTACCGTCATCGGTGTATTGAAAAAAGAGGGGTCTATATTTAATGACTCAAAGGATACCTTTGTCTTTGTGCCGGTCAATGTCATCCGCATCATCTTTGGGGCCAAGAATCGCAATTTATTTCCTTTCATCATCATGAAACCTCTAGCGGGTGCAGAAAATGAGGCCTTCATTGCAGATTTAAAATTAAAAATGCGCGTTAAACGTGGCTTGCGGCCCGAACAAGAGGATAACTTTTTTGTGAATCAGTTGCAGGGATTTGCCGATGCCATTGACGACATCACCGGAACGATGAATTTAATCGGCATAATCATCAGCGCATTTTCATTACTCGTAGGCGGCTTTGGTATTGCCAACATCATGTTTGTGAGTGTGAAGGAACGAACGAATTTGATCGGGATTCAGAAATCTCTGGGCGCTAAACGCCGATTCATCCTTTATCAATTTTTGTTTGAAGCGATGATACTGGCCATTATTGGTGGGATATTCGGATTAGTTCTGGTTTTTATTGCCTCGGTACTAGCCTCACAGTTTACGGGCGATTTTGAATTTATCCTATCTCCGATGAATATGCTTATCGGCACAGTCGTGGCGGCGTTAATCGGATTGATTTCGGGCATACTCCCTGCCTTGAAGGCTTCAAAACTCGATCCAGTTGAGGCCATACGCACCGGAATGTAAGCCTCTAAAGGGTCTGGTCAACTCGCATGGATTGAATAGTCCATTTGGCATAAATCGACCTTGAGTTCTACCCATTGATTTTCGTTCTCCCAACGCATAACAATTAGATGCTCGGCCGAGGGAAGAATGTTCAACTTACCATTAAATGCAGAGTGATTGGCTCTGGTTCTCAATAAGCTCAATTGTTTTTGAACTAGAGGCATTGACCTCTTTTTATCTATGTCCTCCAAGGATAAATTGGTTCGATTGATTTCTTTGTGATTCCCTGGGCCTGCATCTGCTGCTTCATGATCATTCACCCCTGCGAATAAATCTAAGTACCAGATTTGTGGTGTTCCTGGCATAAACAATTGTAGTGCACGAGCCACCATTAATTTTAACGGGTCTTCGCCCAAAGCACTGAAAAAAGTGGCATTAACTTGGTAATAAGCTATTTTCTGACCGTCTGGGCCAAAGAGATTTTTTATGCGCCCGCCGCGATGTACGATTTTTTCTATTAGGGATTCGATTTGGCCAGAGGATAACAATCCTGGCTGATTCTCATCTTCAGGGTCTTGATCCAAGTCTAATAGTGGAATTCCATCATGACATCCCAGCATGTTGATGAGTTTAAAGCCACGCTCTTGAATTTC
>WTIY01000016.1:0-1547 GCA_011525065.1 Flavobacteriales bacterium | reverse complement strand
ATCGCTTTATGGAGGTAAGCAAAGGCGTCAAGACGCACAATTTTAGCTCCATAAGCCTTGAGTTTGCTGAGTGTTTTTTCGTAATACTGCCAGACGCCTTCATAGGAGGCATTCAGGTCCATTTGCCCAAGTAATTTGAGATGGCGACGAATTAAATCGTGAATCTGATCGCTTTTTGATCCATAAGATTGAATCAACGGGGAGGGGTCTCGTCCTTGATTCAGCCATTGGCTGAGGTGCTGATGCAAATCAGAACTTGTCTTTTGGCTGAATTCAAGTTCCTTTTTACAATCTTCAATAAATTCCTCCGATAAGCTAATTTTTTGATAAAATGTATTCCAATAGGGGCGAAAACTGTGATCAGGAAACGGAACCTGAAGTACGGGCAGTCCTGGTTTTCGCATGAACAGCTTTTGTTTGTGATTGGGCATGGGGTCAAGGACCCCAGAGTCACTTAATGTTCCCTGATTTGACCAAAATTTATTCCAGTCTATAAAAAAATCGAGATAAGGTGAATCGTCTCCACGTCTCATTAAATCTTTGAATTCGGGTGAGCCAACAGACAAGTGGTTCAATACGATATCCAGTTTCAAATTTACACCCAATGTTCTCAGCCGCTCAAGGTCCTCTGGGCGGACTAAACTCTGATTTAAATCGTAGTCAATGACCGAAAATCCCCGATCTAAATCCGAATGAAACATACTCGGTAAAATATAGAGGCACGAAAAGATATCTTTGAAATCCTCTTGTTCGAGCAAAGTCACCATATCACTCAAATGTGGTCCCATGCTGTCCGGGTAAACATTCAAGATAAGGCCTTTTAGCGCCTGATTTGTCGGGCCAGAGAGACTCATTGATGGGTTAGTTTAAATGTGCTAGAGGGTTAAAATCACTGGGCCAATGCTTGGCGACCTCTTTGTTGACCCATTCTAAAAAACGCTCGTCTGTTTGATCAAAAGCGTTGATCTGATCTGAGTCGATGTCTATTTGACCTACATTTAGATCATCGATAAACAGTGGCACCACTAATTCTGATTTCACGGTGACACTACAAGCAATATAGTTGTCCTGTGTCATGACATCAGGAACCAAAAAGTTTTGATTCGATACGGCTACTTGTCCGCAAATTCCCTTGCCGAAAGGAATAGACGTATGTTCGGTTTCAGCGCCACTATAAGGTCCTAAGTGAAGGGTCTTACTCAAATGATCAGCAAAGTAAAAACCCACCCAAGTATAATGGGGCAGGGACTGATTGAGCAGGGTACAGAGTGCGCTCAATTTTTCACCAAAATCAATGGTTTCATTTTTGAAAAGCTCGCTAATTTGCTCTTGAATTGCAGTCATGGACTTTTTTTTGCTAAGGTATTTCAAAATCCATTAACCCGCCCCTAAAAAATCATTCCTTTGGTTAAAACCACTAACTTTGAGTTTGTGAAGACGCTTTGGCAACAATACCGACCTGTTTGGCAATTTCTATTGATTTTTTTTGGGGTTTATTCTGTGCTGAGTAGTACCTACTTCTTTTATCTTAATCAAGCCACATCAAT
>WTIY01000045.1 GCA_011525065.1 Flavobacteriales bacterium | reverse complement strand
TGAGCAAACAGGTCTTTTTGTAAGGGTCGATATTGAATTGAGTTGCCAAGTCATGCCCCAGCACTTTAAACGATTGATCGTTAAGATTAACCTCAAATTGAGTCTTTGGCTCTCTTTCCAAAAGGACAAACAGCTGTTGCAAGAACTCTTCGGTAACTTGTATTGGCAACAACCCATTGTTTAAGGCATTGCCTTTGAATATATCGGCGAAAAAACTGGAAACAACGACTTTGAATCCATAGCCCGCAAGTGCCCAGGCGGCGTGTTCTCTGGATGAGCCGCAGCCAAAATTAGTACCGGCTACTAAAATTTGACCTTGGTAATGGGCTTGATTTAAAACAAAATCCGGGTTGGGCTGATCCGTTTTGTCGTAACGCCAATCGCGAAATAAGTTATTGCCGAAGCCTTTTTTGTCGGTTGCTTTCAAAAATCGAGCTGGAATAATTTGATCGGTATCAATGTGCTCAATGGGCAGTGGAATGGCGCGACTCACTAAAGTTTTTAATGCTTCCATGGTTTAATTCAAATAAGACTCAACAGCGGTTATTTTTCCTTCAATCGCGGATATGGCAGCCACAAGTGGACTGGCCAGTAAGGTTCTGGCTCCCTGACCCTGACGGCCTTCGAAGTTTCGATTAGAAGTGGAAACACAATAGGCACCCTCAGGAACTTTATCCTCATTCATGGCCAAACAGGCTGAGCAACCCGGTTGTCTGAGTTTAAAACCAGCTTGTTCGAATATCGTTTTCAAGCCTTCTTCTTCAATTTGTGATTCGACCTGTTTGCTTCCTGGCACCAACCAAGCCACAACGTGATCTGCCTTCTTTTTTCCTTTTACCGCATTGGCAGCCACTCGGAAATCTTCGATACGTGAGTTTGTGCAACTCCCGATAAAGACGTAATCGATTGGGTGGTCCATTAAAGTTTGCCCTGGACTCAGTCCCATATAATTCAGGGATTTAGCAAATGAAGCATCATCGGATTGAGGAATCACATCACCGATTTTAATGCCCATGCCTGGATTGGTTCCGTAGGTCACCATGGGCTGAATGTCCCTCGCGTCAAAAATAAATTCTTTGTCAAACTCAGCATCAGAATCGGAGGGAAGGGACTGCCAATAGGCTAACTTTTTGCTCCATTCTTCACCCTTTGGCGCATATGGACGACCTTTTAAATAATCAAAAGTGGTTTGGTCTGGGGCAATCATTCCTCCTCTGGCGCCCATTTCAATACTCATGTTGCAAACGGTCATGCGCCCTTCCATACTCATTTGCTCAAACACCTCACCAGCGTATTCACAGAAATAACCGGTTCCTGCGTTGGTGCCAATTTGTGCAATGATATACAGAATGACGTCTTTGGGTAAAACCCCTTTGTTTAAGGATCCATTTACGGTGATGCGCATGGTTTTAGGTCGAGTCAGAAGTAAACTCTGACTGGCGAATACCTGAGCGACTTGACTGGTCCCTATACCGAAAGCGATACTTCCAAAAGCCCCGTGTGTGGAGGTGTGACTGTCCCCACAAACCATGGTCATGCCTGGTTGAGTAATGCCGAGTTCAGGAGCCATCACATGGACAATTCCGTTGTACTCATGTCCGAGTCCATATAGGGTGATCCCGTGTTTGGCGCAATTCTCTGTCAACTGTTGGAGCTGCTTTCTGCTCAGTGGATCTTTAACGGGTTGGTCCTGATTAATGGTTGGCGTATTGTGGTCCGCCGTAGCCACGACTTGTTCAGGCCGAAACAATTCGATGTTGCGATCCTCGAGTTCCTGAAATGCTTGAGGGCTGGTGACCTCGTGTATCAGATGTTTATCAATGTACAAAACGCTGGGCCCTTGAGCCATTTGTTCGACAACATGGGCGTCCCATACCTTATCAAATAGTGTTTTTGCCATCAGTTAATCACAATTTCAGAGTAAACTTTTGACGCTTCGATGATTCGATGAATATCGTCATCATGGACTTCTTTTTGTCGGTCTGCAAAGGTCAAAAAAGATTGATAAACCTCATCCAACTGGAGCTTGGTTAGTTCGTATCCGACTAATTTTGCGCGATAAGCTAATGCCGCCCGCCCACTGCGGGCAGTAAGGACAATGGCAGATTCGGTCACACCGACATCTTTTGGGTCGATAATTTCGTAGGTCTGTCGGTTTTTGATAACACCGTCTTGATGAATTCCTGAACTATGGGCAAAAGCATTGGCCCCCACAATGGCTTTGTTGGGTTGTGTATTGACCCCCATATGCTCCGAAACCAGTTGGCTGGTGCGATACAGTTGTTGGGTTTGAATGTTGGTAAACAGATTCATGTTTGGGTGCTGTTTCATGACCATAACCACTTCCTCAAGAGCGGTGTTCCCTGCCCGTTCGCCAACACCGTTAATGGTGCATTCAATTTGACGCGCACCATTGATGGCCCCGGCAATTGAATTTGCAGTGGCCAATCCCAAATCATTGTGACAATGACAAGACAGAATTGCCTTATCGATTCCGTCCACATGCTCTTTTAGATATTTGATTTTTGCGCCGTACTCTTCTGGTAGGCAATAACCTGTGGTATCGGGAATATTCAGTACAGTGGCTCCTGCCTTTATTGCCGCCTCACAAACTCTAGCCAAATACTCGTTTTCCGTTCGTCCAGCGTCCTCAGCGTAAAACTCGACATCCTCAACGTACTTTTTGGCATAAGCCACGGCTTTGTAGGCCCGTTCAATGATGGCCTCTTTATTGCTGTTAAATTTAAATTTGATGTGGGATTCAGAAGTTCCGATCCCTGTGTGTATTCTGGGTTTTTTAGCGGTTTTAAGGGCTGCTGCTGCCACGTCAATATCATTTTCGACGGCTCGAGTAAGCCCACAAACTGTAGCATTTTTTACTTGGCTCGCAATGGCTGCAACGGCGTCAAAATCACCTGGACTGGATACCGGAAATCCTGCTTCAATTACATCGACTCCCAAGTGTTCAAGTTGTTCAGCGATGATTAATTTTTGTTCCTTATTCAGTTTGCATCCTGGTACTTGTTCGCCATCCCTTAGGGTGGTGTCAAAAATTTGGATTTGCTCTGCTGCCATTTGTCGCGAATTAGTTTGATATTTGAACAACGAATTTATATTTTGTTGGTAATAAACACGCTTATTTCGCCTTGATTATTACGGTGTTTATG
>WTIY01000010.1 GCA_011525065.1 Flavobacteriales bacterium | reverse complement strand
ATCCAAGGCATCAAATGCATATGCCTTATCCCCTGTTTTTAATGTATTCATCGCTTTTTCTTTTTTTTAAATTATGTGGCTACCTTAGCCGCATAATGCGCTAAAGTTAGTGAAAATGACCAAATCGGAAAAAGTAGATTTTGTAATAAACACCCTGGAGGAATTATACCCTGAAACCCCTATTCCTCTTGATCATAAGGATCCATACACGCTGCTGATTGCCGTTTTGCTCTCAGCTCAAAGTACGGACGCTCGGGTCAATACAATTACACCACTATTGTTTGCAAAGGCGGACAATCCATATGACATGGTCAAACTGACTGTCGATCAAATCAGAGACATCATTAAACCTGTGGGTTTATCTCCAATGAAATCAAAAGGAATCTACGGACTTTCTAAAATTCTGATCGACCAGCACGATGGTCAAGTGCCACAATCATTTGAGGCCCTGGAAGCACTACCTGCTGTGGGACACAAAACGGCTAGTGTGGTTATGTCACAGGCTTTTGGTATTCCCGCATTTCCAGTAGACACGCACATTCATCGATTGATGTATCGATGGGGTTTAAGCACCGGTAAGAATGTCACACAAACCGAAAAAGATGCCAAACGCTTATTTCCCCGAGAAAAATGGAACAAACTGCATTTACAAATTATTTTCTACGGCAGAGAATATTCACCCGCCAGGGGTTGGGATCTAGAACAAGACCAGATCACAAAAACCATTGGTCGTGCAAAATTTAGATCATAAAAAAGCCCCTGTATCGGGGCTTTTTTGCTAATTCAGCACTAAATCAAACTTTTTTGACTTGTAGTTGATAACACTCAACGCGCTGGAATAGGCCAACAAAAATTTAATGGTTTCATCTTTAGGAACTAAATTTTCAACCACGCGTTCCCGACGTGGCTTTCGTGAGTAAAGTTTTGCCATAGATTACTTATTGTTTTCATTTTAGAAAACGATGAGTCAATCCATTTATTGTGGCTTAATTTGTTAAAACAATTTGATGCCGATCAATGACCTTGCGCAAATTAATCAATGCATAGCGCATGCGGCCTAAGGCGGTATTGATGCTTACTCCCGTTTGCTCACTGATCTCCTTAAAACTCATGTCCTTGTACATGCGCATGATCAGGACTTCTTTTTGATCCTCTGGCAGTTCCTCTATGAGTCGCTGCACATCGCGCTGCACCTGATCTTTAATCAAGCTGTGTTCGGCGTTCAAGGCACCGTCACTGAGCACAGAAAAAATATTAAAGTCATCATTGCTTTCGAATTTTGGCATTCGATTATTTTTTCTAAAATGATCGATAACCAAATTGTGTGCGATACGCATAACCCATGGCAAAAATTTGCCCTCCTCATTGTAAGCGCCTCGCTTTAGGGTATTGATAACTTTTACGAAAGTGTCCTGAAAAATATCTTCAGTGACATCGCGGTCATAAACCTTTGAGTAAATAAATCGATAAATGCGATCCTTGTGACGGGTGATTAATTCACCAAGTGCAGACTCATCGCCGTTTACATATGCACTGACCAGCAATGCATCAGAATTCATGCTATACTTCATAACGTTCCTTTTAATAAGATAGGCCACCAATGGGGCTCTCAGTTGTCCTTAAATATTAAAAGTAGTGTTATGCTATAGGCTTTGTTTTAAGCGATTATGGGGTAAATATAACAACAAATCATCGGCAAACACAAAAAATAATGACGAATTCTACAGAATTATGTACAGTACACCCACTAAATCTCGGGCGCGAATGGCTATCTTTGCCTCTTGTTTCACGCCAAACAATAATCAATATTTCTGTACAACAGTCATGATAAGAGAGGCCATAAGCATCCAGGGTGCTAAACTCCACAACTTAAAAAACATCGATGTGGACATACCGCGACATAAGCTCGTGGTAATCACAGGGCTCTCAGGGAGTGGTAAGTCGAGTTTAGCCTTCGACACTCTTTACGCTGAAGGACAAAGGCGTTATGTCGAAAGCCTATCGTCTTATGCGCGTCAATTTCTTGGACGTTTGGACAAACCTAAGGTCGATGCGATTAAAGGCATTGCCCCTGCTATAGCGATCGAGCAAAAAGTTAACTCAACCAACCCTAGATCCACTGTTGGCACCGCTACAGAAATTTATGACTACTTAAAACTCCTCTTTGCCCGTATCGGTAAGACCTACTCACCAATTTCTGGTCAAGAGGTTAAAAGAGATCATGTGAGCGATGTTGTGGATCTGGTCAAGTCAAAGGCTGAAGGAACAAGATTGATGCTTTTGGCACCAATCATCCCTGAATCGGGTCGTTCCTTGGCTCAGAAACTTCAGATATTGGCCCAACAGGGGTTTTCCAGAGTTCTGAAAAACGAAAAAACTTTAAAAATAGCCGAAGTCGATCCCGAAACCTCAGAGGAATTATTTTTGATTGTCGACCGTGTAGTGGTCACTCATGAGGAGGATTTTTTCAATCGACTGGCCGATGCCGTTCAAATTACATTTTTTGAGGGCAAAGGGAGTTTAGTCTTGAAAAACGCAGATAATCATGAGGTGCATGCGTTTAGCAATCGATTTGAACGCGATGGTTTGAGTTTTTTAGAACCAAACATCCATCTATTTAGCTTCAACAACCCCTTTGGGGCTTGTCCTAAATGTGAGGGTTATGGTGACATTATCGGTATCGATCCCGAATTGGTCATCCCTAACACTGGTTTAAGCGTTTACGATAACGCTATTTTTCCTTGGCGAGGAGAGAGCAAGAGTCATTTAAGAAATCAACTGGTTAATAACGCCTACAAGTTTGATTTCCCAATCCATAAACCCATTCATGAACTCACCGACGATCAAAGAAAGCTGCTTTGGACCGGCAATGAGTACTTTAAGGGTCTAGACGATTTTTTTAGTGCGCTCGAAGCCAAGAACTACAAAATTCAAAATCGAGTGATGCTATCGCGTTATCGAGGAAAGACCACCTGCCCCGAATGTCAGGGCACTCGACTGCGCAAAGAGGCGGCTAATGTAAAAATTGATGGGCATGACATTCAATCGCTGATGAACATACCCCTAGATGAATTGGCGGTTCTGATCAATGCACTGAATTTGACTGAATATCAAAGTCAAGTCAGCCGCAGACTGCTCAAAGAAATCAAAAATCGTTTGACGTTTTTAAAAGATGTTGGACTGGGCTATCTGACTTTAAACCGAAAGAGCAATAGCCTGTCAGGCGGTGAATCACAGCGCATTAATCTGGCCACCTCTTTGGCCAGTTCGCTCGTAGGATCCATGTACATACTCGATGAGCCAAGCATTGGCCTGCATCCCAAAGACACCCAGAGGCTCATCAGCGTTCTTGAAAAACTCCGTGATTTAGGCAATACAGTCATCGTTGTGGAACACGATGAGGACATTATGAAGGCCGCTGATCACATCATTGATATTGGCCCTGAGGCCGGTCGATTTGGTGGTAAAGTTATGGCCACTGGCCCGATGAGTCAGTTGCTAAAACAAAAGAGTTTAACGGCGGATTACCTGAGTGGCCGACTCAATATTGCGCTGCCCGAGCGCAGAAGATCAGGGCAAAAAAAGATTGTCGTGGAAGGTGCCAGACAACACAATCTTAAGAACGTCAAGGCTTATTTTCCTTTGGGTCAAATGACTGCAGTCACTGGCGTATCGGGAAGCGGTAAAACGACCCTTGTCAAAAGAATTCTATATCCCGCGTTACAACGACATTTGACCGGTTATGGAGACAAGCCTGGAGCCTTTGATAAACTCAGTGGCGATTTGGCTGCCTTGCATCACGTAGAGTATGTGGATCAGAACCCTATTGGTCGATCGAGCCGTTCCAACCCGGTGACTTACATCAAGGCTTATGACGACATTAGAAAACTCTTTGCCAACCAAAAATTAAGCACCCAACGAGGGTATAAAAGCAAGCACTTTAGCTTCAATGTAGATGGTGGTCGATGTGATGCCTGTAAAGGTGAGGGACAGGTCACCATTGAGATGCAGTTCATGGCAGACGTCCATTTAGAATGTGAGCAATGTAAGGGACAGCGATTTAAAAAAGAAGTTCTTGAAATAAAAGTAGCCGAACGTTCCATTTTCGATGTATTGAGCATGACTGTGGATGAGGCCATCGAATTTTTTGAGGGTTTAGGCGAAAAGAAAATTGTTCAAAAGCTCAAGCCGCTTCAAGAGGTCGGTCTAGGTTATGTGCAGTTAGGTCAAAGCTCGTCAACCCTATCCGGCGGAGAAGCCCAACGCATCAAACTTGCTTCATTCTTAGTGAAAGGTGAAACCAAAGAAAAAACCCTCTTTATTTTTGACGAACCCACTACTGGCCTACATTTTCACGACATCAATAAATTACTAAACTCCTTTTACGCGCTGATTGATAAAGGACATACCGTGGTGGTTGTCGAGCACAATATGGACGTGGCTAAATGTGCCGATCATTTGATTGACTTGGGCCCAAGTGGAGGAAAAAAAGGAGGAAACATTGTCGCTCAGGGTACTCCAGAGCAAATAGCCCGATGTGTTGAAAGTCAAACAGCCCCCTTCCTACAAGAGCGACTAAACAGTCAATAATTACACGTACTATTGTGGTATATTTTTAATGATCTCGGCTAACTTAGCCGTTAATGCGCGTCGTTCAAATTGTGAGGTGTTCAAACGAGGGGTTTTAGGCTCAGATCGTCTAAAATTGTCATACACTTGGGATATAAAAGCGTTAACGCCGATGTGGTCGCCATGATCAAAGAGGGCTCCAGCTTGAGTATCGTTTAGGATTGAGGCAACAGCACTCTTAGGTGGACCAATAGCAATTATGGGCGCCTCTAGGGCCAAATACTCAAAAATTTTGCCCGGAACAATATGGTGAGCGTTAGATTCATCCCGCACGGCCAAAACCAACAGCTCGGCCTGAGCCATTAGGCTAATGGCTTGTTCATGTGCCATGTAAGGCTCAAGGACGAGGTATTTGTCCAGCCCCAGTTCACGCAAATCGTCCAAAACGCCTTGGGCCACTGGCCCCACCAGGACAATTTCAAGAGTTTCGGCCATTTCAGTTTGAGCCAAAAGCGATTCAAGGGCCAGCCAGAGGGCTCTTGGGTTTCGAGCCTCCATTAGGGTGCCCACATGCGTAATTCTGAATTTATTTGAGGTTTCGTTTGGCATTCCGTTTGACAAATGCCTAAAATCGCTCTTGTCGAAGCCATTGGTGATTAAGGCCACAGGACGCTTTGTTCGCGCGCTAAATGAAGCCGCAGTCGTCGCACTAGTCGCGAGAATCAGGTCTGCTGATTCTAAAACGATTCGCTCTAATTTCAAATGTTTTTTCTGGGCCCATGAAGTCAAATTCATGGACTTGTGATAATAGATCTCTGTCCAAGGGTCTCGAAAGTCGGCCACCCATTTTATGGCTGTAGATTGTTGAAGTTGATGACCGATTAAATGAACACTATGTGGTGGCCCGGTGGTGATAACGGTATCGATCTGCGGGTGTTTACTGAGGTATTTTTTCAGGTAATCAACACTCGGACGAACCCAAAATACACGGGGATCTGGAATAAAAACATGCCCCCTAACCCACATCATTAATCGCTCAATTAAGCCGGGATTCTTGGTGTTGACCATACCCCGACTTAAGGATTGCGTTCTGCCAGGACTGAGTTTACGGAGCCAGCGAGTGGGCTCCACAATTTTACGGCGAATCACCTGGACCTCAGGAGACACCTCGGCCATAAGTTGCTTGTCTAAGATGGGATAATTTGGATCTTTTGGCACATAAACTACAGGCGAAATCCCAAATTCAGGCAAATAATTGGCAAATTTAAGCCAGCGTTGTACCCCTGGACCTCCTGCGGGAGGCCAATAATAAGTCACAATAAGTACTTTTTTTGGCTCAGTCATCATTTAATTCTCCAATAAACTGACTGGGATATTTCCAAATAAGGAGCAGTGCAATCAGAATCAAGGCGATCACGCTCGTCAAACTAATGATTCGACCAGTCTGTACAACCTCAGGATCAAATTCAAAGACAATGTCATGGGTGCCCGAGGGAATTATCATGGCGCGCAAAACATAATTGGCGCGAAACATGTCAGCTTTTTGACCATCCACACTTATTTGCCAACCCTGGGGGTAATAAACCTCTGAAAAAACAGCGACACGATCTCGATTGCTTTGAGAACGATACACCATTTTATTGGGCCGATGAGACACTAAATAAATCGAATCTGTGGCAGACGCCACATCCTCGGCAGTGAGCATTAAATTGGCCCAATTCGGCTCAGTTTCAAATTGACTCGAGTTAACATAAGCGATATCACGGGTATTTAGGTCCTTCAAGCCCAAAAGTTCTTCATCAGATGTTGCCACCCGCATGACACTATCCACAAACCACACTGGACCGTTACGGTTTGGATTAATTTGGACTTGGACCCCCGAGCCACGCTCATCCCGATTAATCAAATACTTCACATTGAACATGTCAAGGATATTTGGCTTAGCCTCTGCCAAATAGAAGTCATAAAGATCTTGCATTCGGCGCGGTTTGGCCGCATGATAGCCGCCCAGTTGTCGATGAAAATAATTGGCACGAGCAGAATTAAATGCCGCTGAGCTTTGATCGAAAACTCGAAAATACGTGCTGTCTTGAGCAATGACCAAATCCACTTCGGTCGGTTGAAAGGGCCGCTCAACCAAGCGTTTTTGAACAAAATCATCTTGGTTCACATACCGCAAATCTACCGAAACCAAATCGATGGCTGACAATACAATCAGTGCGATTATTCCCCACTGTTTGGACCATTTATTCGCCGCAATACCCCAAAGGGCAAAGACACTGGAGATCGTAAAAAACAAGGCCATAAGCACATCACTGCGCAGAAGAGAAGCGCGATCCTCTCTTATGGCTCGGACAAAATCCATGCCTAATTGATCCATAAAGTAATCGTCATACGGACTTGAAAACTCCAGTAATCCAAACGAACATAGATATAAAACAGCGAGCAGTCCCAAACTAATAGTGGCAGCGCGAAACAAGATCAATTTGGCCTTTTTTGATGCTGACTTAGATTCATTGACAAAGGCAACACCACCCAAGACCGCCAATAAGGGCATTAAAAACTCTATCAAAACTTGAATAGAAGATACCGCCCTGAACTTATCGTACATGGGCACATAACGGATAAATAAATCGGTTAACCAAGAAAAATGACGCCCCCATGAAAGCAACAGAGCCAAGATGACTACCGAAATTACCCAAAGGTACAAGGGGCCTCGATAGAGCAATAGCGCAAGTACCACAAGGGTCAGTACCACACCGCCAATGTAGGCTGGTGCTGCGACAATGGGTTGATCGCCCCAATACATAGGTATCTGATTGGCAATCTCTTGAGCCTCAGCTCTGCTGGCACCTAATTTTCTAAGTGCCGCTACGGTTTTTGAATCTTTCGGTAAGGCTTCGTTGGTTGCACCACCCAGAAATCTGGGCACCCAAAGGTTGAAGCTCTCCAATGGGGAATAGCTGTATTCCGTAATGTAATCGTAGTCCAATCCCGCACTTTTTTTCTTTGGACTGCCATCGGGGTCGATGGACAAAACCGCAGGCCCTCTTGTGGATTCTTGTGCGTACTCACTGGTCGCCATTAGTGCTGTGGCATTCAAACTTAGGGCCATTAAACTGGCCGCAATTAATACGGATGTCCCCTTAAAATGGGTTCTAATGTTTCCTGTTTTCCACGCTTGCCATCCCAGAATAATCCAAAGCATGATCACCGCCAAAAGCAAATAATAAGTCATCTGAAAGTGATTGGCCATGATTTCTAGCCCAAAGGCAATGGACCCAAAGATAAATCCACTTTTATAGCGTCCTTTTAGAGTCCATAAAATTGCAGCAATTACCCATGGAAAATAGGCAATAGCATGGGCTTTGGCGTTATGTCCTACACCAAGGATAATGATTAAATATGTAGAAAAACCAAAACTGATGGCCCCAAAAATCGCCCATAACCTGGGCACTTTCATCGTGATTAACAACAGGTACAAGCCAATGAAATACAGGAATAAATAATCTGCGGGTCGGGGTAAAAATCTAAATGATCGATCGAGATACTTTAAGGCATAATTTGGATATTGCGCCCCCAATTGGTAAGTGGGCATGCCCCCAAATGCTGAATTATTCCAATAAGATTCCTGACCAGTCTGTTGCCGATATTCGATGGTTTCCCTTGCCATTCCCTGATATTGCGCAATATCGCTTTGAAAAATAGCCCGACCACTCATGACAGGATGAAAGTAGGCCAAGGAAATAAGGGCAAACAAAATCACTACAGGCAGATGGGTCATAACCCATAAGCGCAAAGGCCTGAGGAAAGCAAAAGAAAGCTTGGAATTCATCTAAAGTATTTGTCCGAATTTAAGAAAAACTATGCAGCATCGAACTTTGGTAGGGCTCAATCTTCTATTTCTTCAAAATCGATGTACTCACCGACTACTTTTTTTGACTTAGGCTTGGTTGACTTCTGGTTTTGAGCACTGCGCTGACCATTGGGTTGCGTGAATTGCTCTTGTCTAATAGCCTTTTTGACCAACTGTTGCATCAACCAAGGCAAAACTTTGGGAAAAATCCAACGCATGACCAGTCTGAGTGCGTAATACACCCAGAGAATGATCAAAAGTGTTTTCAGGAATTCAAACATGATAATCTGTGAGTCACAAAAGTAGGGATTAGCCATTAAAAGTGAGGATTAGCAACCTTAAATAAATGATAAAATCCGCTATCTTTGAGTCAAATCCTCGCCATGAAAATATACCCGGTGCTGATCTTATTAATGATTCAATGGACGCTTTTTGGTCAGTACACCGACATGCTCAATTCAAACCGCCCAGGAGGATCCCAAGGCGCGTTTGCCGTTGGAACAGGAGTGTTACAAATTGAATCGGGCATGACATTTGGATCTGAAGCGCACAGCCTGCGCTATACTGAAACTGGAATTTTTAACTGGGATTACACCCTGCGATATGGGTTTTGGAAAGAGTCCTTAGAATTCAGTCTTACGGGAGATTTTCAACGCAATGCCATTAGCTACACCCAAGGCGCCCTTCCTTCAGAGACGCGGGCCAATTTTAAAAATAATGTTATCGGGGCTAAATATCTGATATATGACCCCTACATCAAGCAAGAGGCTGATGGTCCTAATCTCTACAGCTGGCGACAGAACAATCGATTTCAATGGCGCGATTTCATCCCGGCAGTCGCCATCTTTGCCGGTGCAAATTTTGATTTTAGCGACAACCCTCTTCTGCCCTATTCTGAAAGTACCATTAGTCCAAGGGTAATGATCGCCACACAGAACAATTGGATCGGAGGATTTGTCTTTGTGACCAACATTTACGCCGATCGCTTTACCACGGATTTTCCAACCTACGGTTATACGCTAACCTTAACCCATGCCACGAATGAATACTTTTCGATTTTCGTTGAAAATCAAGGATTTAAAAGTGACTTTTATGCCGATCAAATTTTTAGAGGAGGTGTCGCGGTTTTGATCAACAAAGATTGGCAAATTGATGGATCAGTGAGCCTTAATGCCAAGGATACACCGAGTTTATTCTACACTCGGCTGGGCATGTCATACCGGATTGATCGTCACAAAAAAGACGAATACATTGAAGAAAAAGGTCGTGATGCACGACGATCTAAAAAAGAAGAAAAGAATCAGATCAAACGCGCTGAAAAAAAGCAAAAGAAAAAGCGGCGCAAAATGAAAAAACAAAAAAAGAAAAGTGTGTTTTTCGACGATAGTGAATTGACATTTATACCCGTAATGAGCCATGATTGAAATCCTGACTGTCGACAGCAAGGAGGATCTCAAGAAATTTGTGATGTTTCCTTTTGAGCTTTATCGCAATGACCCCTATTGGGTACCTCCAATGATCGCTGAGGAAATGGAGACCTTGGATCGTGAAAAAAATCCGGTTTTTATCAATGCAGATGCTGAGTATTTTTTAGCCCTGAAAAACGGTAAGATTGTTGGACGCATCGCCGTAATTATCAACCGTATAGAGGTTACGCAACAGAAAAAACCCAAATTGCGCTTCGGGTGGTTTGATGTCATTGATGACCTCGAGGTGACACGCAAGCTTCTAGACAAGGCAAAAGAAATTGGGCGTAAAAACAATTTGGAATACATGGAAGGCCCTGTTGGCTTTACCAATATGGAAAAAGCTGGGGTTTTGACCATGGGTTACGACCAACGCAGCACCATGATTACCTGGTACCACTACCCTTATTTTGCCGAGCACTTTGAGGCTTTGGGAATGAAAAAACAAGCAACTTGGGTGGAATTTAAAATGGATATCCTTCCAAAGTCAACAGACAAGGTCATTAAATTTTCAAAGCTAATAGCGGAGCGCTATAACCTTTCTGTGCTCAAATTCAAGAATAAGAATGAAATCTTGCCTTATGTGGATCGCATGTTTGAACTTTTAAACCACACCTACTCGAGTTTACAAACTTTTGTGCCCATTCAACCGTATCAAGTCGATCATTACAAAGAGAAATACTTCAAATTCATAAGACCAGAGTACATTACTTGTGTCCAAGATGAGAATAAAGAATTGGTGGCTTTTGCCATCGTCATGCCATCGTTTAGTCGGGCGTTGCAAAAGGCCAAAGGTCGCTTATGGCCATTTGGCTGGTTTCACATCCTTAAAGCACAGTACATTAATGACACAGCAGCCTTTTATTTAATTGGGATTCATCCAGAATATCAGGGCAAAGGCGTTACCGCCATCGTTTTTCAGGAAATTCAAAACCTATTTAACAGAAAAGGCATTGTCTACGGCGAAACAAACCCTGAACTCAAGGAAAATACCGCCGTACAGCGTTTGTGGAAGGATTTCAATCCGGTTCAGCACAAAGAGCGAAGCACCTACAGGATAGAGCTCTAAACCTCTTCGCGATTCGATTAAGCCATCATTTGAAATGGGGCAATGGCCACAGAGCTAGAAGGGATCGTTAAAGCGTGTTGTAAATCCAGCTTATTGTGCGGACTGCATAACGGCCTCAGAAAGGCGCTTATAAGTCCCGTTCTCCAAACGAGAACGAATGCTAGAAAAGGCCTCGAGGGTCATGTTTACATCCTCAAGCGTATGAGAAGCCGTAGGAATCAATCTCAGCAAGATTAGCCCTTTTGGAATCACTGGGTATACCACAATCGAACAAAATATTCCATGGTTTTCTCGCAAATCCTTGACCAGGGCCATGGCCTCTGGAATACTTCCTTTAAGATAAACTGGAGTTACACAACTCTGTGTCGTTCCAATATCAAACCCTCGCTCCTTTAAACCATTTTGAAGGGCATTTACATTTTCCCAAAGTTTTTCACGCAATTCGGGCATTGTCCGAATCATGTCTAATCGCTTCAAAGCGCCCTCTACAAGCTGCATTTGAAGTGATTTAGCAAACATCTGAGATCGCAGATTGTACTTTAGGTAGTTGATGATTTCTTGATCGGCAGCAATGAAAGCACCAGTACTGGCCATTGACTTAGCAAATGT
>WTIY01000084.1 GCA_011525065.1 Flavobacteriales bacterium | reverse complement strand
TATTTACCGTTATTACAAATATCTTAAAATTGAAGCGTAATTATCGCCTAACAGCCAAAGATTTCGGTAAATTTGTCCGTCATCAGTCTCCATTTGGAATGCTCGGATTATTCAAAGAGAACATCCTAATTGCCCTTGATTCAATCAAAACTCAATTGTTAAGAACCGTATTGACCATTGTCATCATCGGTATAGGCATTTGGTCGCTTGTAGGTATTCTAAGTGCGGTAGATGCCTTAGAAAATTCAATTTCAGGGAATTTCGCCAGCATGGGATCCAACACCTTTAACCTTCAGCGATACGCCTTTGCCACAAACTCTCGCGATGGCTCTGAACGAAAAAAAATCAATCCAATTATTGATTATAATCAAATTCGGGCCTTTAATGGACAATATGATTTTCCGGGGACGCAAACCTCAGTATCATTCTTAGGCACGGGTACCGCAGAGGTCAAATACAATAACCTAAAGACAGATCCAGAGGTTAGTGTGTTTGGTGTTAACGAGCATTATTTGGCCAATACAGGAACAAAAATAGAGCGTGGCCGAGCGTTTAATTTTTTTGACATTCAAAACAACAATCGGGTTTGCTTGGTCGGTTCAGATTTTTTAAAGCAAATGTTTAAAAATGAAGACCCCATTAACAAAACCATAAGCATCCGAGGTTCGAAATTCAAGATCATTGGCCTTTTGTCCGCCAAAGGATCCTCATTTGGCGACAATCAAGACTTACGGGTACTTATCCCGATTCAGATAGCCCGTGGAATTTTCACCCAGCCAAACATCAATTATACCATAAGTGTCATGGTCGATCAAAAGGAGATGCTCAAGGAGGCCGAAAGCGCTGCTCTGGTGGCTTTTCGCAACGTTCGAGGACTTTCTCCGCTAGAAGAAGATAATTTTGCCATTGAGCGCAGTGAAGACCTCATTAATCGTATCGCCTCGATTACCGGTGTATTGGAAACCGCTGCTTGGATCATCAGCATCATTACTATCTTGGGGTCCTCTATCGCACTGATGAACATCATGTTGGTTTCGGTTACAGATCGCACAAGAGAAATCGGGGTGCGAAAAGCTATGGGAGCTAAGAAAAGGACCATCTTGACGCAATTCTTTATCGAGACCATCGTCATCGGTCAAATTGGATGTTTTTTAGGGATTTTACTTGGTGTGGGTACTGGCCTCATCTTTGCTCGTGTGGCCGATTTTGACTACGCTTTACCTTGGGGCGCTATTTTTGCCGCGGTCGTCATTTCATTTATTGTAGCAGTTATTGCTGGCTCCTACCCTGCCTCAAAAGCGGCGCAACTCGACCCCATAGAGAGCCTACGTTACGAGTAAATTAACTCGGAAAACTCTTACTGAGTCGCTCAAAATTATCCGATTCCGCCAAGACCCCTCCTTTTTCGATCAGTTCGAATAGAATTTCAGTTCGAGGACGCGCGTAAGGCTTTTGATCCATGTAGAAAGAAACGCCCTGGTCCTCCCAATGGGTTTCCAGCCATTGCCAAGTTTCAGGGGCATTGAAATCCAAATCGAGTGGTAATTTGACCCCGACCATCCTAAGTGATTGTTGTCCAGCGTGAAATCCAAAATACGCACCAGGACTCAAATGATCGATATAAACCGTTTTTCGCAGTGTAGCCTCCCAGACTAAATCGCTAAATGCATCGAGTTGACGATCAATTAATTCAGATTCAGCGGCCTTCAAATCTGCCCATTTGTGCTGATCAATAGACTGACTGGCCAAAAATTGACTGAACGCCTCATGGAGGGCTTCAAACTGTTCTTTAGAGAGACGGCGATATTTCACGTTTCATTATTAAGATTAAAAAACCCTCTAAGGCTATACCATAGAGGGTTCATTTATGTTGAGCCGAATTGACTTATTTGGCCTCTGCAACGACGTCAAAAGCGAAATCGGCAATCACCTCACGATGAAAACGAATCTTTGCCTCGTACTTACCGACGCGTTTAACCAAGCCTCCTTGAACGCTAATGTATTTCTTGTCCAAATTGATGCTGTTTGCTGCCAAGGCTTCGGCCAAGTCCGCATTACTGACTGAACCAAATAGTTTGTCTCCCTCGCCAACTTTGGCGCTAATTTTGATGGCCAAACCATTGAGTTTGTCTGCCTCTGCTTGAGCGTCGTCGATTAATTTTTGTTCCTTGTGAGCACGTTGCTTTAGGGTCTCAGCCAAAACCTTCTTAGCAGAGGGCGTGGCCAATACAGCAAGTCCTTGAGGAATCAAATAATTTCTTCCGTATCCGTTTTTAACCAATACAATGTCGTCTGTGAATCCGAGATTCTCGACGTCTTTTTTAAGTATTATTTCCATGTCCTTACTGAATTTATTTTAACATATCGGCCACATATGGCATCAAGGCCAAATGTCTCGCTCTTTTAATGGCGACGGCAACTTTTCTCTGATACTTCAAAGACGTTCCAGTTAAACGACGTGGTAAAATCTTACCTTGCTCGTTGACGAATTTGAGTAAAAAGTCTGGGTCTTTGTAATCGATATACTTGATGCCAGATTTTTTAAATCGGCAGTACTTCTTGGCTTTTGCGGTCTCAATGTTTAACGGGGTTAAATATCTGATTTCACCGTCTTTTTTGCCTTTTGCTTGTTGTTCTATTGATGACATAGCTTATGCGTTTTGTTTGTTTCTAGTTCTTCTCTTCTCGGCCCAAGCAACAGCGTGTTTGTCGAGTTTTACAGTGAGGTAGCGCATGATGCGTTCGTCACGTCTGAATTCTACTTCAAGATCACCGATGGGTTCACCATCACTGGTAAATTCAAACAGGTGGTAAAAACCACTCTTTTTGTGTTGGATCGGATAGGCCAGCTTTTTCAAGCCCCAATCCTCTTTGGAGATCATCTTGGCACCTTTAGAAACAAGAAAACTTTCAAATTTCTTAACTGTTTCCTTTATCTGCTCTTCAGATAAAACGGGATTCAAAATGAAAACAGTTTCGTAATGAGTCATAATGTATGTTTTAAGCCTCAGCACCTTGCTGAGAGCGTGCAAAAATACACCAATATTTACAAACTACAAAGCCCTATTATTAAAACGATTTTTGACCAAAAACCACTTACTCCAGGCCGCATCAAGGGGAATCAGATAAGATTCGGCGTTATTGGATAAATATCTGAACCCTTAAATATTTTGATAGCTGTCTCTTATAC
>WTIY01000040.1 GCA_011525065.1 Flavobacteriales bacterium | reverse complement strand
GTTCCATCCATTTTGAAATCAAACGCCTGCTGAACATGACCTGGCATCTGATCTGGCGATCTTTGGCCCTTAACGCTGTTTTAATTTGGGCCGTTAGAGAGGCTAACGCGATTAGCCCAGAGGCCATGGCGGCCCATACTATTGCCATTAATGTTTGGTTATTTTCCGCCTTCTTCATCGATGGATTTGGTGCTGCTGGCAACCTCATAGGCGGCAAATTAATCGGGGCCAAACGGTATTTCGACTTATGGATTTTGACTAAAAAAGTGAATGTCTACAACCTCTTGGTCGCCGGTTTATTAATGCTTCTTGGCGGGCTGACTTATCTTCCGCTGGGGCGTGTATTTGTTCAAGATCCCGAGGTATTGCCCCAATTCTATGGAGTGTTTTTCATTTTGGTTCTGATTCAGCCCTTTAATGCTTTGGCCTTCACCTTAGACGCCATTTTTAAGGGGTTAGGAGAAATGGCCTTTTTACGCAACTCCCTATTCATCGCCGCCATTTTTGGGTTTGCTCCTTTGATTCTAGCAGCCCATTACTGGAATTGGGGGTTAAAAGGCATTTGGTGGGCCTTATGGGCTTGGATCCTATGTCGGGGGTTGGTGTTGATGATTAAATTTCGCAAGGATTATTATTCACTCGCCATGAATGAACGCTCGTCACGTATTGATTCTTAAAGGCCTCATTGAGCCACAGAAGGTGTATCCTAGATCAAAAACACTTATCTTTAGCCCCATGAACGAAATCCGGATCACCAAGCTTTTTTCTTTTGAAACTGGGCATGCCCTTTACGGTTATGACGGAAAATGTCGGAATGTGCACGGGCATAGCTATAAGTTATCCGTCACGGTGATCGGTGCGCCAATACAAGATGTCAATCATGTAAAATTCGGGATGGTTATCGATTTTTCTGACCTAAAAACCATTGTTAAGGAAGAAATTGTTTCAGTATTTGATCACGCCACGGTCTTTAATAAAAACACGCCGCACGTCGAATTGGCAAAAGAACTTGAGCAGCGCGGTCATAAGGTACTGCTGGTAGATTATCAGCCCACTAGTGAAATGATGGTTCAGGATTTTGCCACAAAAATTAGCCCCCGATTACCCGATGGCGTACGCCTGCATTCCCTGCGCCTTCAAGAAACCGAAAGCAGTTATGCTGAATGGCATGCCGATGCTTAAAACTAGAATCTTTTGTCCGACCAAACCATAAATATCGACGTTCCAAAAGGCAAGAAAGTTTACTTTTCCAGCGACAATCATTTAGGAGCGCCAGACTCCGAATCAAGCCGTCCACGAGAACAACGATTCGTGATATGGCTCGATCAAATTAAGTCCGACGCCGCCGCCGTTTTTCTGCTGGGTGATCTGTTCGATTTTTGGTTTGAATACCAAACAGTTGTGCCAAAAGGGTTCGTCCGCGTATTGGGAAAGTTAGCCGATCTCAGTGACTCTGGCATCCCGATCTATTTCTTTGTGGGCAACCACGACCTATGGATGAAGGATTATTTCAAAACGGAGATAGGCATTCGGGTCTTTCACGAGCCCCAAGAGTTTCAAATCGCGAACCATCGTTTTTTTATCGGACATGGGGATGGCAAAGGCCCTGGCGATAAGGGTTATAAACGCATGAAAAAAATCTTCACCAATCCCTTTTTCCAATGGTTGTTTCGCTGGTTACACCCAGACCTAGGCGTCCGTCTGGCTCAATACTTATCGGTAAAAAACAAGCTGATTTCCGGGGATGAGGATCGTGAATATTTAGGCCCTGAAGGGGAATGGCTCGCGCAGTACGCCAAGCGAAAACTCGAAAGCAAGCACTACGACTACTTCATCTTTGGTCATCGACATTTGCCCATGACCATCGATCTAGGGCAGAACGCTACCTATGTGAATCTAGGCGACTGGATCACGCATTACACCTTTGCAGTTTACGACGGTGAGACCCTGACGTCTTTGACCAGCAATTGAAGACTCGTTTGGCCTTGCCAATGATTTTCATCGATGACAAAAGCCACATCACAAACGCCTTTTTCTTTAACCTCTTGGGCCATAGCACCATAGCCAAAGGCGATTCCCGCCATAAAAGGCTCGTTTGATTCACTGACCAGAAGCCTTAAATGATTGAGGTCCGCTCCAACGGCCTTACTGTAAGGCGAGACCCGAACCCCCTCAGCGCCAAAAACTGGGCGCGGATTCTCAGGGCCAAAGGGCGCAAACTGAGACAAAATACGATAGAGCTTAGGAGTAATTTCACCCAGGGACAGCGGCAAATCAATGGACACTTCAGGAATCTTCTGAGCGGCTGTAATGGTCTGAGCGACCACTTCATTAAAAGCGCGTTTAAACCCCTCAAAGTTTTCTGGAGCCAAGGTCAGTCCGGCTGCGTATTTATGCCCCCCAAATTGCAGCATGTGATCACTGCACTGTTCTAAGGCTTGATAAACATCGAAGCCCTTTACTGAGCGCACTGATGCAGCTAAATGATCGCCGCTTTTCGTAAAAACCACCGTGGGGCGATAATAGGTTTCGGTCAATCGAGAAGCCACAATTCCGACCACCCCCTTGTGCCACTCTGGATGATAAACCACGGATGCGGGGGCATTTTCCTCTGCGTTTTCTACAATTTGATCCAAGGCCTGTTTGGTGATCTCTTGGTCCAAACTTCTGCGCTCTAAATTATAGGCCTCAATCGCCTCGGCCATAGCCTCGGCGTGCTGGGCTGTTTCTGACAGAAGTAGCGACACGGCATGAGCGCCATGCTTAATTCTTCCCGCCGCATTAATCCGCGGAGCCGCAGTAAAAACCAAGTCGCGGATGCGGTACGGTTTGGTCTTTACGCTTTCTAAAAGCGCGGCCAGTCCCGGTCGGGCCGCCTGATTCACACAGGCCAATCCCAAATAGGCCAAAACACGATTTTCTCCGGTAATGGGGACTATATCGGCTGCAATGGCAGTAACCACTAAATCCAAGTAAGGCGATAGAGCGGCTGGGGCGTCACCAGCAGATTGAGCTAGGGCCTGAATAAGTTTAAACCCGACCCCACAGCCACAAAGCTCTTTATAAGGATAGAGACAATCTGGTCGTTTTGGGTCTAAAACCGCCACCGCTTTTGGCCAAGTCGCTTCAGGCAAGTGGTGGTCGCAAATGATGAAGTCAATGCCTCGCGTGTTCGCGTAATCAATCTGATCATGGGCCTTAAT
>WTIY01000233.1 GCA_011525065.1 Flavobacteriales bacterium | reverse complement strand
GTGTGGCGTGGGACCTTGTCATAGGGTCTAAGGACAAAACCGATCAAGGCCGGATTACTCCCTAAATGCACCACTGAGCTAAATACAGCCAGATTGTGACTGCCCTCAGCATTTTGCGAGCCAATTAAGTTTGCTGGTTTGATGCCAGTTATGGCATTAATCATCCTGAGCCGAGTCACTCGATCAGCTTCAGAAATTTGTTGTTCATTCCATATCATGGCTAGGCTCGATCAGCGGTTAACGCCAAAAGTCCTAAAACCAAACACAATGCAAAGGTGTACAAAACGATAGATCCTACTCCCATAACGTGAATATAATTAATTTTTAATTGTGGTGGCGGATAATTCTGCATCCAAGCCATCCAAAAAGTTTTGTGCGTTTAACAAATGACGCTCTAGAGTTTCAGGCTTCATTTTATCCAAGCTGCGCACCAGCATAGACAGCCGGGGATTCTTCAAGAAAAAATCGCGATGCTTGTCCATGAAACGCCAGAACAAACCATCCCATATGTCCTGCCATGGACCCTTGGGATAATCGCTCATTTTCATCAAATAATTACTTCCGCTGATATAAGGTTTCGTGCTCATGAGTCCGCCATCAGCAAACAGGCTCATGCCGTAAACATTAGGAACCATAACCCAATCAAAGGCATCGATAAACAACTCCATGAACCAACGATAAACCTCATCGGGATCGAATTCACAAAGCACCATGATGTTGCCCAAGACCATCAGACGTTCAATGTGATGGGCGTAAGCCGTCTTTTTGACCTTTTCAATCACCGAATCCACGGGATAAAGACCTGTGGTTCCCTCATAAAAACTTTTAGGAATGCGTCTTTTGTGCTGCCAAAAATTGGTGGTACGCTCTTGAGTGCCTTTGGTCTGGTAAACCCCTCTGATAAACTCACGCCAGCCCATGATTTGTCGCACTAATCCTTCAGTTGAATTAAGCGGAATATTGTGGCTTTGGGCAAAACCAATGACCCGATCCAAAACCTCTTCTGGCGTCAATAATCCCATGTTCAACAAGGGGGACAATAAACTGTGGTGTAGCAAAAGTTCGCGATCCACTAGGGCATCCTCATAATGACCGAAATATTCAAATCGGTGACTTAAAAACTGATCCAGCCAATCCCCAGCGGTTTTGTGATCAATCGGGAAAACGATGTTCTCACTTATCTGGCCCAAGTTTTCTCCAAAATACTTTTGTACGTAATCCTCAGCCTCCTGATGGTGAACCGTCTTTTCTGGCCAGGAAATTTCAGGGGGATTCCGGTCTTTAGGAAAACGCTTTCTATTATCGGCATCAAAGGTCCACTGACCGCCCATGGGCGAATCGCCATCCATCAAAACCCCCCGCTTGATGCGCTCAGCTTTGTAAAAAGCCGTTTGGAAAAATTTCTTTTTAGATGGTTTAAAAAACGTCGCTAAATCACGTTTGGTATTTAAAAAACTGGGCGAGTCGTACCAATGCAGGGCCATATCTTTTGCGGCCGATTTAATGCGCTTTTCTAACCAATTGTCCACAGGATCCACCAAATGAACCTCGGTGCATCCCGCCATGGCCTCAGCATGAAGACATTTACGCACATCCCCCGATGGCTCATGTGCCTGAATGTATCGCACATCGAAGCCTTTAGACAGAAGTTCCTGTCGATAATGACGCATGGCCGCGCGCATCATGACCAGTTTCTGTTTGTGAAACGGGTATTGGGTAAACAATAAAGACTCCTCGATTAAAATCACGGGGCGCTGCAGATCTAGCGCGGGATGATCGGCAAACAATTGATGCGGCAGTATCAAACTGACGGCGCTCATGCAGAAACGGTTTGACGCGCTTCTGTCTGTGGGATAAAGCGCTTGTAGTTGTCAATGACAATGTCTTTGGCCTTGAGGTCAAACATCAAATTATACAGCCCAAAAAAGGTGCGATTAATGTAGATAAAATGCTTTGAGCCACGATTTCCATTCATTTTCCTTAGTTCGCTGTCTTGGGCATACTTTTGACCCAGGGCGGCTATTTGATCAAAAAAGCCTTGATCTGAAAAGTCAAATCGCTGGCTGTGGAATGGTTTAGTAAACAGGGACAACATCTCGTAAAAAATGTCTTTAAAAAACGCTTGTTCCGGCTCAGAATCGTCTAATCTGAGTATTTCAAGGGCATACAGTTGCTTTTCAAAAAAGGATTCGCGTTCTAAGTTTTCTTTTTTAGCCAATTCAAAATACGGCCCGTAAAAATCCTCAGGAATCTCTTTGAGACATCCAAAGTCGATGACCATCAGGCGATCGTCCTTACTGATAAGAAAATTACCCGGGTGAGGATCAGCGTGTATTTTCCGTAAAACATGCATTTGATACATATAAAAATCCCACAAGCTCTGACCCAATTTTTGACCTTGTTCTGGGGTAAAACTCTGCTGACACCACTCTGATAAATGCAACCCATGCATCCAATCCATAGTCAAAATACGGTCACAGGACAATTCGGGATAATAGCTGGGAAAGGCCAAATTAGGCAGGTGACTACACTGATGTGCCATTTGACGACTTTCGGTCAACTCGCGTTTGTAATCGGTTTCCTCTATGAGCTTGTATTCCACCTCTTGAAAATATTGATCCGATCCCTCGCCTTTAATGTTGAACATCTTTTTAGCGATCGGCTTAATCAAGGCTAAATCACTCGAGATGCTCTCGGCCACTCCGGGATATTGAATTTTTACCGCCAAATCACGATTGTTTAATCGGGCTCTGTGCACTTGACCGATGCTGGCTGCATTGACCGATTCACCTGAAAATTCATCAAAGATTTCTTCTGGGTTGTACCCTAAATATCGTCTGAAAGTTTTCTTGACCAGTGGCGCGGATAAGGGTGGGACAGAAAATTGAGCCAATGAAAATTTTTCAACATAGGCCCGAGGCAGTATGTTTTTTTCCATACTGAGCATCTGTGCCACCTTAAGGGCAGATCCCTTAAGCTCTTTCAAGCCCTGATAAATGTCCTCAGCGTTGGCATTATTTAAGGCCTCTTTAGCCTGATCTTCGTCAGTTACGACCTTTTGGCCGTAATATTTGGCAAAGTTTACCCCAACCTTTAGGCCGGTAGAAACAATTTTTGAAGCTCGCTGTATTTTTGACGTGGGAATTCTGTCAATGCTTTTCATCTAGACCATCGAATTTTCTTTCCAAAGAAACTTGGCCAAGTCA
>WTIY01000201.1 GCA_011525065.1 Flavobacteriales bacterium | reverse complement strand
AAATAATGGATTAAAGATAACCCTTTTCTCTTTGGATGACAAGGGATTGAAATGTTTATAAATTATGTGATTTGGTCTATGTGACCTGTCTCATTTTCCCTATTTTCGAGCCTTTAAGCATCAAAGGTTTAGGTCTTGGAAAATTATCTGACACAGCTCAATGAAGCGCAAAAGGCACCGGTCTTGCAAAAAGATGGGGCCATGATCGTGATCGCTGGCGCAGGCTCCGGAAAAACAAGGGTTTTGACCTATCGCATTGCCTATTTGATGCAGCAGGGGGTGGATCCGTTTAACATACTCGCCCTGACCTTTACCAACAAAGCCGCTCGGGAGATGAAAGAACGGATCGCGGCAATTGTGGGCAGCAGTGAGGCTAAAAACCTCTGGATGGGTACGTTTCACAGCGTTTTTGCCAAAATTCTTCGGGTAGAGGCCGAACGATTGGGCTACCCCTCGAATTTTACCATTTATGACACCCAAGACAGTCAGAGCGTTATTCGCTCTTTGATCAAGGACATGAACTTGGATAAAGATGTGTACAAGTACAAGCAGGTCTACAGCCGCATCTCGAGCTATAAAAACAGTTTGATCACGGTTAAAGCCTACAACAACAATCCTGAATTACAAGAAGCCGATGCCATGGCTAGAATGCCTCAGATGGGGGTACTGTATAAAAATTATGTGGACCGCTGTTTTAAGGCGGGTGCCATGGACTTTGATGATTTACTGCTAAAAACCAATGAATTACTCACCCGATTTCCTGAAGTTTTGGCCAAGTACCAGCAGCGCTTTCAGTACATTCTAGTGGATGAGTATCAGGACACCAATCACAGTCAATACCTCATTGTGCGCGCCCTTAGTGATCGTTTTCAAAACATTTGTGTGGTGGGTGATGACGCCCAGAGTATTTACGCCTTTCGCGGGGCAAACATCAATAACATTTTGAATTTCCAGAAGGACTACGACAATGTACAGGTTTATCGACTGGAACAAAATTACCGCTCGACCAAGACCATTGTACAGGCGGCTAACAATGTGATTGAACAAAATCACAACCGATTGCAGAAGGAGGTTTGGACCCATAATGATGTCGGGGATAAAATTGGGGTGCATCGCAGCATGACCGATGGAGACGAAGGGCGTTTTGTGGCCAACATGATTTACGACACCGTGATGAATCAGCATCGGCCTTATGACGATTTTGCTGTGCTTTACCGTACTAATGCTCAGTCGCGATCCATAGAAGACGCCTTGCGCAAAAAGGATATTCCTTACAGGATATACGGAGGACTTAGTTTTTATCAGCGCAAAGAAATCAAGGACGTGATTGCCTATTTACGCCTGATCCTCAACCCAAAGGATGAGGAGGCACTCAAACGAGTGATTAATTATCCAGGCCGAGGCATTGGGGACACCACAGTAAGTAAACTGGTCGTGGCTGCAGACGCCAATAATCTTTCGGTTTTTGAAGTCCTGACCCAGCTTGAGGCACTCAGTGTTCCAGTGAATTCAGGAACACGTACTAAGCTCCAGAATTTCGCCACCATGATTCAAAGCTTTCAGGTTTTGAATCAGCAGTACAATGCCTTTGAAATTGCGGAATATGTGGTGCGTCATACGGGTTTGTATCAAGAGATCAAAAAGGACGGCACGCCAGAGGGCATTGCCCGTCTTGAAAATATAGAGGAGCTGCTTAACGGGATCAAGGATTTTGTCGAGGGTCAAAGGGAATTGGCTGACGCGACTGGAAATCTCGCCGAATTCCTCGAAGACGTGGCCCTGATTACTGATTTAGATCAAGAAAAGGAACCCGGTCAAAAGGTTTCACTGATGACGGTTCATTTGGCTAAAGGCTTAGAATTTCCCGTCGTAAGCATTGTTGGCATGGAAGAAGACCTTTTTCCTAGCATGTTAAGCATGAATTCGCGCGCTGAACTGGAAGAGGAACGACGTCTGTTTTATGTGGCGCTGACCAGAGCCAAAGAAAAAGCCTATTTGACTTACGCCCAAAGTCGCTACCGCTGGGGCAAACTTATCGATGCTGAGCCCAGTCGATTCATTGAGGAAATCGATGAGGCCTACCTGCATCAAATGACGCCAAAGCCCGCTGAGCGCTATCGAACTTTTGTCGATCCTGATGTATTTGATACTCACGATTACAGTCAAATTAGATTGCGCGGTCAAAGCGGCCAGAGCGCTAATGAAAGACGCCAAGGTGCGCCAAAGGGTAAAAAAGCTCAAAATACCCCAAAATCAAAAGGCTTTACGCCGCCGCCTAATTTGAAGAAATTGAAATCACTCAAACCGGATTTAGGGAAATCCAGCGCCCCTGTAGACGCGGCGGCTATGGAGCAATTACGTCTGGGATCCAGGGTAGGGCATATGCGCTTTGGCAAAGGAACCATCGTCGCACTTGAGGGTCAAGGGCCAGACATGAAGGCGGAAATCAAATTTGACACCTCAGGCACAAAAAAGTTATTGCTCCGATTTGCTAAACTTTCTTTGATAGAGTAACCCCATGGCCGAGTTATTGCGCATCTATCACGATCCTCCAAACCCCAAGGCCATCAATCAGGTGGTTCGCTTGCTCAAAAATGGAGGCATTGTTATTTTTCCCAGCGATACGGTATATGCTATGGGTTGTGCTACTTCGGATAAAAAGGCCGTAGACCGAATGAGTACCATCGATGGGCGAAAAAAAGCCAATGCTTCGATGAGTTTTATTTGTCGGGACCTCAGTCAAATTAGTGCACTGACCAAACCACTGGATCAACCGGTCTTTAAAATTCTCAAACGGACATTTCCAGGGCCCTACACCTTTATTTTACCTGGAGGAAGTGATTTGCCAAGCAGTTTTAAAAAACGCAAGGAAGTGGGGGTTAGAATCCCCAATAACGAAATTGTTCGGGCCATTCTTGAGGGTTTGGGCGAACCCATGGTCGCCAGATCCATTAAGGATGAAGATCTTATTTTGGAATACACCACAGACCCGGAACTCATCCACGAACATTGGCGGCATCAAGTGGATTTAGTTATCGACGGTGGCATTGGCGGAAATACCCCTTCTACGGTGGTTGATCTGACCGTGGATCCGCCCGAGCTGATTCGCCAGGGCTTAGGATCTCTCGATCTGATTTAAAGATAAAAAAACACCGGTCATGTCGACCGGTGTTTTTTTTAAATGTCTCATGGGACAACGCGTTCTTATCTCAGAGGTAAAGTACTGAGATGATGGGATGTTCTATACAAA
>WTIY01000123.1 GCA_011525065.1 Flavobacteriales bacterium | reverse complement strand
TGAACCTGTCGCTCCATGTTAGGCCAAAAGAAGGACAAGGAAACAAGCGGGTGCTTCTCAATATTTTGAGCCTTTTGACTGTTGTAATTGGTAAAAAACTGAAAACCGTCTTGATCGTATCCTTTTAATAGAACCACACGTGACACCGGATAGCCTGCTTCATCTAATGTGATGCAATGCATCGCATTGATCTCAAAATCAACATCCAGGGCTTTGAGCTCGTCGAACCACTTAGTGAATTGATCCAAGGGGTCAGAAAGGGCTTGATTTTTGCGCAAGGCACCCTTGTCGTAAGACTTTCTGTAATGTTGAAGATTTTCTGACATGCCTTTATTTGACTGCAATTTACGAGATTTTCGAGAGTTTAATTAAGCCTGAAATTAAATTTCAGTTAATTCCAACCTGGCTCGATCCTCAATAACAAAGATAGCCCCTTCACGAGCCAAAAAAGTAGACGAAAAAATCTCCTGGGCCTCGCTTTTGAAGTCCTCCAAGTTTTTATATCGCGCAGAATAGTGACCGAGTAACAAATGACCTACCTGAGCCTTTTCAGCAATCCGAGCGGCTTGTTTTGCCGTGCTGTGCTTGGTCGTTTGACAAAGCGATTCGTGCTGATCCAAAAAGGTACTCTCGTGGTACAGCAAGGTAACCCCTTTGATTAAGGGTTCAAGGGTTTTATGATAAGCGGTGTCGCTGCAATAGGCATAACTAATGTTTGGCGTGGGTTCTTTGGTAATTAACTTAAAATCAACCTCCTTACCCGATTCATCCTTGACCCAATGGCCTTGTTTGGCCTTGTTGAAATAGGCCGAAGAAACCCCTAATTCTGCGGCAGCCGAAACATCCAGTGGCCGTTCTTTGGTTTTTTGCTCAAATAAAAAACCATTGGTATAAATTCGATGATCTAAAGGCAGGGTGCTGACCTTAACACGATTGTTTTCAAAAATTACATGACTCAGATCTTGGGTCAATTCGTGAAACCTTAAGGGGAATTTTGTCCAGGATTCACCGAGTTTTAATGACAACAATATGATTTCTTTGATGCCTTTAGGTCCGAAAATATCCAGTGGTTCTGTTCTGCCCAGAAGGTTAAAGGTCGCAATGAGTCCAAAAAGACCAAAATAATGATCTCCATGGAGGTGCGAGATGAAAATCTGCTTGATTCTAGAAAACTTAATTTTATTTTTTCGCAAGGCCAATTGAGTGCCCTCGCCACAATCAATCAAAAACACATGGCCATCGATTTCCAGCAGCTGTGCGCTGGGCTGAGCGTTTGACTTTGGCGCCGCAGAATGGCACCCCAAGATGGTCAAGCGCAGTCCCATGATTTAGAATCCTAAATCGCGTTCGATTTCTTCCATTTCAATCAAGTCATGAGCCTCTTCTAAGGTCGGTGCTACGGAAATATTCTCGGGATAATCGGCTATACGAGCGACCTGATCTACGATTACAAAAGAATGATCTCTTTGCTTATGCTCCTGAATCCATGGGCTGAGTTCAAACATCAATTGTTCTGAAACAAGAGAACTCTGATGTAGATCTAAAATCACATTTAAGGCTTGCCAACGCTCTTTTTGAGCCATAAGCAAATCAATTAATGGACCTGGATCGTCAGAGGCAATCTCAATCACCACCGTATGATGAACTGCAGTCAACTTCATCTACTTAATTTTAGCCGCTAAAAGGTAAATAACGGCCATTCTAATGGCGACCCCATTTTGGACTTGATCCAAAATGATTGCTTGTGGACTATCGGCCACATCGCTGGTAATTTCAACCCCTCTATTGATGGGCCCAGGATGCATCACGACGATTTTTTTATCCAATTGATTTAAGTGTTCTAGGGTCAAGCCATATTGCTGGGCGTATTCTCTGGTTGAAGGAAAATAACTCATGGACATGCGTTCATTCTGTACGCGAAGCATATTCACGGCATCACACCACTCAATAGTCTTTTGTAAGGAAGGTTCATAGGTCACCCCAAGAGATTCCACGTGCTTAGGCATCAATGTTTTAGGCCCACACAACTTGACCTCTGCCCCAAGTTTTTTGAGTGCAAAAATATTCGACAGCGCAACTCTAGAGTGCAAAATATCACCCACGATGGCTACTTTTTTGCCGGACACTCCTCCCAATGATTCTCTGATGGAATAGGCATCCAATAGGGCCTGTGTGGGGTGCTCGTGCGCACCGTCACCGGCATTTATGATTCGGGCATTGACATGCTTGGATAAAAAGATTCCAGCACCAGGATTTGGATGTCGCATCACCACCATGTCAACCTTCATGGCTAAAATATTGTTCACTGTATCGATGAGCGTCTCCCCTTTTTTGACCGATGAGGATCCCGCTGAAAAATTCACCACGTCGGCCGAAAGTCGCTTTTCAGCCAGTTCGAATGACAATCGTGTCCGGGTACTGTTTTCAAAAAATAGATTGGCAATGGTAATGTCCCGTAAAGATGGAACTTTTTTGATCGGTCGGTTGATAACCTCTTTAAAGTGATCGGCGGTTTCAAAAATGAGTTCTATGTCCTCCTTTGAGAGGTATTTAATGCCCAATAAATGCGATACACTTAATTCTTTCATATCAATGTTCCACTAAATAAACAGCGTCCTCTCCATCTTTTTCTTGCCAACACACCAAAACCTTTTCACCGTTAATGGCGTCCACTTGTCGTCCGCGATAATCCGGCTGAATCGGCAAATGACGGCTGAATCGACGATCAATTAAGGTCAATAACTCGATTTCCTCGGGTCGTCCAAAACTTTGGATGGCCGTTAACGCGGCACGAATGCTGCGGCCCGTGAAGAGAACGTCATCGATGAAAACGACATTTTTACCTTCGACGATAAAATCAATTTGCGTTTTATTGGCCTCCAACGGTTTTTCTGATCGACGAAAATCGTCTCGATAAAAGGTTATGTCCAAATACCCTAATTGTACTTGCTCTATCCCGTAATGATTAACAAGCAGGGTTTTGAGTCGCTCAGCCAAATAAACCCCTCTGGGTTGTAGGCCAATCAAAACTGTGTCGCTAAAGGTGTTGTGATTTTCAATCAATTGACAAGCCAAACGGTGTAGTGCGATCTGGATTTCAGTGGCGTTTAAAAGCACTTTTTGGCTCATGTGAAAAAGATCTGAATCGGATTCAGGGGTCAAATTTAAGTGTTTTTATGCAAAATTCGATCATTCGAGGGCATTATCTGGCATCTAAGTCCATCTCTTGAGTCCTGTAAGCAGTCCTGTTT
>WTIY01000186.1 GCA_011525065.1 Flavobacteriales bacterium | reverse complement strand
GTCGTCTGTGGATCCATCGTTCACTACAATGATGTCAAAATCTTGTTCAGTTTGTGCCAGTACAGAGGCCAAAGTTCCCTCGATTTCGGCTGCTTTGTTAAAAAGTGGTATGACGACCGTAAAAAGAGCCATTAGCGCTGATATTTCTTTTGAGAAAAGTAATAAAATTTATACAGGTCGAGCAGTTTGATCATGGGTCTAGCTGAACTTAACTGCCACTTTATTAACGGTAAGAATGGTCTGATTGCCCAACGCAAGGGCCTGGCCAACCCCAATGCATTGAACCGCGTAAACCGCTTTTGTAGCTGAGTGAATTCCCCTGAAATCAACTGCCTATGCTGGGCCCATACCAGGGTGTTGGTGGATTGAATGACTTTATCGAGATAGGTCTTGGCGTCTTCAAGCCCCATGTGAATTACTGGGTTGTCGATATGGGTGATGGATTCATTCAAGGCGGCGATTTGATAAGAAAATACATTGTCCCAACCGTATTTGTTGACTGTTGCTGTGTTTATGGATAAAAACAGTTCTTTATCCATCATGAGATTTTGTGAGATGACATAGGGGCTGCCCATGCGTTGTTTGGCGCTTTTAGCTTCGCGCTTTCGGCCGTAGGCCCAGCGCAATCGCTGGTGATGGGCTGGTTTATGTTTGGAATAGCTGATTCCGCCGTACACCACCTTGTTTTTGCCAACATGATTCATGTAGTGGTCCAAAAAGTCCTCGTTTGCAGGCAATACGTCCGCATCCAAAAAGAGAAGGCTCTGGAATTGAGCCTCCTGGGCCAGTCGATGTCGGGTACCAGTCCGCCCCAAATTCTTTTCATTGCGAATTAAGTGGATCCAGGAATGATTTGTCAGGGTATCGCTTAAGTTAGGAGAATGCTCAGAGGCATCGTCACAGACAATGATTTCAGCAGGGTGTTGTTTTTGCTGAATTTCATCGCTGAGTTTCTGTACCAACGCATCAATGGCACAATTATAACAAGGGATCAGTATCGATAGCATCTCAAAGTAATCCTGGCTAAATTACAATTTTCGTCATGCACTGACATGACTTTTTCTTACATTAGGTTCCATTATTCAAGAACGCTAACTTGAGATTTTATTACATTTTATTTTTTGTGGTTTTGGGCCATCGTGTTAACTATAGCCAAAATCAATCTGAAAAATTCCTCTTGCCCAATGATTTTCTATGGCTCAAAAATGAGGCTGGTGAAATTGTCGACCGCTTGGATTTGAGTTATTATGAATTCCTTGGGGTGCCTCAGGCTTGGCAGCTCACCACTGGAAAACCCGATGTATTGATTGGAATCTCGGATGCGGCAGTGGACCCCGATCAAACTGATTTTAAGGGGAAGACAAGAGTGCTCAAGTCCACCGATTTCAAAAATGGTCACGGCATGGGGGTTGCAGCCATTGCTGCGGCCCAGGGAGACAATAATTTTGGCATTCCTGGGGTCTGTTACGATTGCGGTTTGGTCACTACGAATTACGGTAACCCGAATTTGGAGATGTTGTTAGAACTGGCCGACGCTGGTGCCAAGGTCATCAATTGCAGTTGGGTGAGTTCCGTTGGGACCAAGCGCGGTCAAGAAGTGGTTGATCTTTTGCTGAAACGCGGTGTGGTCATCGTAGCCGGAGCAGGCAATCAAAATTGGGCCACCAATGGCGGTCAAAAATTATATTATCCCGCTTCGTATCAGGGCGTCATTTCTGTTTCCTCAGGCATGTATTTGCACAGTGATTGGCAAAAGGCCCTGAAGCGGGAAAACAGCGGCAAACCTTACGTGGAGAACTTGCGTGGGCTGGTTGGAAGAACTGCAGAAATTAACCTAGATCAGCCCGAACCTGATTTTAGAATTTATCCCCAATCCACAGCCACCCTCAATACAGAAGTCGACTTATTAGCGCCCACTGTTGGAGTAATGCGCTACAGCAAATGGGTAAGCGATCAGACTTTGATTTATAACACCTATCAGGGGACCTCAACGGCCGCTCCTTTTGTCACCGGAACCATAGGGCTAATGTTTTCCTTGCAGCCAGCGCTTAGAGCGAATGAAGTGGAAACCATACTTAAATTAACGGCCATGAATGTGGATGAGGTACCGGGAAATGCGCCTTACCAGGGTTATTATGGGGCTGGGATGTTGCAAAGCGCTGCTGCTCTGAATTTGGTGAAGGGCCTTTATGAATCACACGGTGAAGCTCTGTTGTCGCAACAAAAATTCACGCGATGGCAACAATCACTTACGGCCTTTAATCATCGGGTACGGCTTAAAAACATCGAATTTACTGATCAGGCACAATTTACCCTACAGGCCAAACGTCAAATCGTATTGATGCCTGGAACCCGGATAGCACCGGACAAGGGAGGTCATATTCACTTGTCGATTGATCCCTCCTTGGAGGTTGAGGGCAGTGCGCTATAATGTAAGAAAGACGAACTTTTAAGTTGGGTATGATGAGATTTAGCTCTGGGGACTCCTTTGGACGACTTCAAAAATCTTACCGTCCTCACATTTCATGGTCCGCGATGGATGTTTGAGCAATAAGGCATAATCGTGAGTAGCCATCAGTATGCTTCTGCCATTTTTGTTGAGTTCACGCAAAAGGTTCATGACTTCCATGCTGGTTTGAGGATCCAGGTTACCAGTGGGTTCATCGGCAACAATGAGTTCAGGATCATTCAGTAAGGCTCTAGCAATAGCGATTCTCTGCTGTTCACCTCCCGACATCTGGTACGGAAATTTATGACCGTGTTCGCTCATGCCCACACTGTGGAGAACCTGATCGATTCTTTGGCTCATTTTGTCGGTATCCATCCACCCAGTGGCCTTTAGGACAAAACGTAAGTTTTCATTCACATTGCGATCGTTCAGCAATTGAAAATCTTGAAAAACGATCCCGAGTTTACGCCTTAAATGAGGGATTTGTGGTTCTTTGAGTCCCAAAAGATCAAAACCCGCAACTTGTCCCAGTCCAGAATTTAAGGGCAGTTCTCCGTATAAGGTTTTCAGCAAACTACTTTTGCCACTGCCAGTTTTACCAATGAGATAAACGAAATCCCCTTTTGATAAGGTCAAGTCAACACGTTCAAAAATAATTTGATCGCGCTGCACGATACGGGCCTCAGAAAAATGGACAAGAGTTTCGTTCATGACAAGTCTTTTGCGAGATCCAAAGGTACAAAAATCACCTTCGTATGGGTTTAATTATGGGTCTTTTCTAGGCGCTGTTTAAGCAACTCTATCTGCTTTTGTTGCTCGATAAGATGAATGGTGAGTTCTTCAATTTTTTCCAAAAGACTCAGGCTAAATGATTTCAAGTCGAGACCATATTCGTCCAATTCACTTTGACTGGGAATATTGGGCAAGTGGTGGTTTTTTTTGATGTAGGCCGCCAATTCCTCCAAGGGCATCAATTTGTAATTGTTTGCCGTGGATTGGCCTGAGTAATCCTGAAAAACATAATCTGGAGCCAGCGCCCCTTGAAGATCGATGCGTACCTCCTGAGCGTGAATCCCACCATTGACGGTTAGTCGTTCATCTGGATTTTGGGTGGCAATGCCGATTTTTTGATCGCTTACGGTAACCAATTCACTGAGCCCGGAGGTGGTCCCACAGGCATAAAAGGTCCCGATCATTAATAAGAGGATAAATTTTTTCATAAATCTTGAACTATGTATTCTTATCCATCAAATTTAAGTTAATTTTCACGCTCTTAACTCAAGCCTCGATACGACAACAATAAAAGCTGCGTTATCACAGTGATGACCTTCAGTACAATCCAAAACTATTTTCTAGTCGGGCTTAGATTACATAAGTCTTTGATCTTGGTCGTACTCATACTTTTGGGCACAATACAGTATACTATCGCTCAAGGTCAAGCCACGGCTTTGCCTTATTATAGGGCACAAAACGTCTCCGCGCGGTTGAGCAATAGTGGAAATTATGAGGCGGCCTTCCAAATTTGGTCAGATTTGAATGCTGAGCAGTTGAATCGTGAACAACACGCACACCGTGCTTTTCAACTGGCCTACCTGGGTTTACAGGCAAATCATCCTGGGGCCGCAAAGGCGATGCGTCAGTTTGTCCAAGACTTCCCTGAGGCCATTGAATTATCTCGTGCTTATTCCCTTGTCGGCGAGTATTATTTTTCGAAGGCTCAGTACGCCAATGCATTGGCCTGGTACGAAGAGGCTGAGAACAGGGAATCTTTTTCAATTAAACACCAATTTGAAATGGGCTATGCTCACTTTAAATTGGGTCATACGGCGTCCGCAAGAGCTTTGTTGTTGCCTTTAGCTCAAGAGGGAGCCTACCGCGATCAAAGTCTCTATTGTTTGGGTTTTATGGATTATCAAAATGGTGAATGGTCCATGGCACTCAGTAGACTTGAAAAGATCGGTGTCGATCAAAGAGATGAACTTCAGACCTGGTCGCTTATGGCGGATTTGTCCTTGCGGCTTGGTGACTATACACGGTCCGCAGCACATGGGATGCGCGCTTTGGATGCCATGAAAATTTCTGGAAAAATGAACTCCGGTGATCTAAGTGCCATCAGTGGTATCATCGGTAGATCCTACGCTCTTTTAGGGGCTTACCCCACGGCCATTGATTACCTAGAACAAGCCTGTGAAATGCCCTTCCAAGAGCGGAATAAGATGATTTATGCGGAAAACAATTTTTTTCTGGGACAGGCGTATTTTGAAATTGGTAAGCCCCAAAGGGCCATTGATCAATTGAGTAGAATTAGTCAACCAGGACATCTGGGTCCTGAAATTGCTTACGTGCTGGGCGGTGCGTACCTCGCGCTGGATAGAAAAACACAAGCCCTCAATGCTTTTAAAAGGGCCTCCCAGGTGAGGAAAAAAACAGAACTCAGTGCTGAAGCGCATTTTCAGTACGCTAAGTTGACCTTTGATCTAAAATTGAGTTATACCAGTGTACCTGAAGTTTTGGACTCCTTTATAAAAGCGTATCCAGAGGATTCACGGCGTAAGGAAGTGGAGCAGTGGTGGTTGAGCGCTTTGCTCCAGGAAAAAAATTACCAAGCCGTGATCGAGTATTTACACGGGGAGGGTAAAGACCCAAATGGCCTGAGTCAAAACCAACGAGATGCGTTGCAACGAGCTTTTTTCTTTAAGGGGCTATCCGCCTATCAGGGAGGGTCTGCCCGTCAGGCCATGGATGATTTTAATCGGTCTCATTCATTGAATGAACACACTTTACTCGCAGCTCGAGCGACCTATTGGCGGGCCGTTATGTTTAACGAATCAGGGGCCTTTGACTCAGCACTCAAACTCCTTTTAAAACTCAAAGTGCACGATGCTTTTCAACACGCGCCAGAGCGAGAAAATGGAGCCTTTGAATTGGGTTATGCCTATATGGGGCTCAAGGATTACACAGGCGCACAAAAGGCTTTTGAATCATTTTTAAACCAATCCGAGTCTGTTGGTTTAGCTGGTGAGGCCAGATTGAATTTGGCCGATAGTTATTTTGCAACCAAAGCTTACTCAGATGCCTTGGGTCAATACAATTTAATCGTCAAAGAAAATCGAGGATCAAAAGATTACGCAGACTTTCAAGCGGCCATTTGTTTGGGGTTTACCTCAGGTACTGAGGCAAAAATTCAGCGATTAAATGATTTTATTTTGGCCCATCCTGATTCAATCTACCTGGATGAGGTTTACTTCGCCTTAGCCTCGTCTTATGTTGTTGTAGAACAATTCGATTTGGCCAAAGTGCGATTTGCTTGGCTTGTCCAGCATGAAGCGTCAAGTTCCCTGATCGCCTTGGCTAAACTAAATTTGGGTTTGTTGGAGGACAATGAGGGACATTTTGAATTGGCTTTAACTTATTTTAAGGAGGTTGTTCAAGCCTATCCTGAATCCGAACAAGCCATTTCGGCCGTTCAAGCGGCCCGTAATTCCTACATTGCGTTGGGACGCGTACAACAATATGCTCAATGGGTTGAAGGATTAGACTTTATTTCTGTGGAGGAGGCCTCTCTGGATCAAGCCTCATTTGAATCGGCCAAGCAAGCCTTGGCTGAGGGAAGAATGGACTTAGCCACCGATCGATTTGAAAATTACCTGGTCAATTACCCTAGTGGCACCTACGGGGTAGAGGCCCACCATCATTTATCTGAGATTTATTGGCAAAAGCAAGATGAACATGCCGCAATCATTCACTCAGAAATTGTGGCTCGGGCAGACAATTCAGCTTTAGCCATACCCAGTTTAATTCGGATGGCCCGGCATCACCTAACGAGTCAAAAACCGGTTTTGGCTATGCCTATTTTGCGTCGTTTGCTGGAACAACCCATCGACAGAGATCAAAAATCTTTCGCTTTGAGTAATTTGACTCAGCTCGCTCAGCAAGAAGGTCAATGGACCGAAACTAAAACCTACTCAGAGGAATTGATGAATTTATTGGATGCGGAAACCCAGGCCTACAAGCAAGCCCAATTGGTCAATGCCCGCAGTTATTTTAAATTGGACGATTATTCCGAGGCAGAATTGCGTTATCAGGGCCTCGACCAATGGGCCAGCGGTGAGCAGGGAGCTCAATTGCTCTACGCCAGAGCCTATTTTGCCCATTTAGATCAACACTATGCCCAGTCGAATGAATTGATTCAAAATTTGGCCCAGAACTATGCATCCTATTCGATTTATGGTGCGAAAGGACTCTTGCTTATGGGGCTGAATTTTGAAAACATGAATGACTTTTTTCAAGCACGTTTTATTTGGCAAAACATCCTCGATAACATGAATGAATTTCCAGAAATTCAAGCGCAGGCGCAGGACTTACTTCAGGCGCTAAACGAAAAGGAGCAAAGCACTAAAGACAGTATGCCAAAGGAGGAAAACAATCAATCAGAACAAAATTAATGAAGGGTTTTAAACGACATTCTCATTCCTGTATGTGCTGGTTGTTGATCGGCTTGAGTGCCAGTAGCCTGATGGCTCAAACCCAAACCGATAGCACCGGGGTAAAAACGGAGGTCATCGATGTGGTTAAATCTTATTCCCCATCGATTGTATTGCGTCCTAAATCTAAACAAAGCGTCTTAGACTTCTCCGACCTCAGTTCACAGCCCCCATTATTCGATTATGTGCATGAATCGTTATCCTTAAGGCCCTCAAATTTACCGAGTGATTTGAGGGATGTCCCTGTGATTCTAGAGCCTAATGGCTCTTTACCACCAAACTATTTTCGGCTTTATATGGGAACAAGTCAGTCTGCAGGTTTGAGCGGTTTTGTGACCAAGAAATTCGGTTTATCCTCGGCTTTGGTCATTGGTCTTGATCACCAGCAGCTAAACGGCGCCATAAATGATGTTCAAGGAATCACAGACTATGGCGAGAGTGCTTTGACAGCCAAATGGCGATCTAAATCCAGACGTCGCCCTTATGAGGTTGCCATGAGTTTAAATCGCAAGGCCATCCATTGGTATGGAGTTCCCGACACATTGAATTTGTCTCAAATGCCGGCGATGGATTTTGGACAAGTTTATCACTCTGGTACGTTGAGCCATCATCTTGGAACAGACGCAGGGTGGTTCAACGGCCTGACCAGTCAACTCTCTGTATTTTCTGATGCTTATGGGGTGGATCAATTCAAATTGAGTGCTGCACCAAAAGCCACATTTCAAAAGAACAAAAGCCGCATTGATTTAAGCGGGAACATTTCTTATTTAAATTTGAGGCAGTCTCTTGAGGATGCATCCATTAGTGCAACGGATTACCAGGCGTTAAATACAGATCTGAGTGCAGCGATGACCCTTCAATGGCAAGGGCTTAATGTCATTGCAGGTGGGCGTTTTTGGGTACATGGCTCAAAAACCAGTAATGAAATCCGATTTTTCCCCGAGGCCACCCTTCAATATCCGCTCATTAAGAAGTGGTTAAATCTAAATTTGGGGTTTAGTGGAGATTATTCGCAATATGACGTTCAGGGTTTGACCAATAAAAATTCATTCATTGCCCCTGGTGTTGTGTTAAACCCGAGGATCAATCGACAAATCCTTTCTTTTGATTTGACTGGTGCCATTAACAAGCAGTGGCATTACTCCGCTGGGATGAAGTATCGCAATTTTCAGAACGAGGCGTATTTTGTTCGCAGGTCGTGGACTGGGGTCTTGGGCCAATATCCTTATGATGCCGGAAATAGTTTTTCTATTAATTACTCTGATGGCTCAGAACTCTTAGTTAAGGGTCAAATTTCTGGACGTTTAAACCAGCAATGGCAATTGGCTCTGGAGGCCAGTGTAATTCATAACCAACCCGCTGATTTGTCCGAGGCGTGGAATGTACCAGGATTCACCCTAGTGGGTTCGGGCAGTTATCAATTGGGGCCAGAATTCATGATCACTGGACAATTCATCGGTTATGGATCAAGATCGGATCTGTTGACCATAAACGATCAAACCACCCAATTAAGGGTTCCAGGGTTTATCGATGCGCAACTTCATTTGAATTACGCCATGAGTGATAATTTTAGCGCCAGTTTATCTGGTATTAATCTACTGAATCAGTGGAACGGATTGTGGGGAAATTATCCCATTCAAGGGATTCGAATCGACCTCGGGCTTCAGTATAATTTTAATTGGCCTTAGACGCAACCATCGGACTGTAATAGCGTCTTTAAGGTGACATTGCATGTCATCGTTAAGTTTAGGGTTTAATGAAGAAAAGCATTTCACTACTGTGGGGTGCTTTTTTTTATCTTTAACCCAAAGCTAAAAACCAAAAGAAGATCGTGCGATGAGAATACGCTGCGTTTGTCTATTTGCCCTCATTTTATTTACCATCGCTTGTAATGAGCATCAGGTGGATTTAGTGGTGCATAACGCAAAAATAATCACCATGGACGATGATCAGCCTACAGCCACCGCCATGGCAGTTAATCAGGGAAAGCTGGTAAGCTTGGGTCCCTCACAAGCCATTTTAAATCAATTTTCGGCTAAGGTCTATTGGGATGCTAAAGGACAAACCATTACCCCAGGGCTTATTGATGCTCATGCCCATTTTTATCAGTTAGGCCTGGGTCTGCTCGAGGTAGATCTTCGAGGAACGACCTCAAAACAGGCCGTGATCGATCGTCTTTTAGGATTTGAACCCTATAAAAACGCAACTTACGTTGTCGCCAGAGGATGGGACCAGAATGACTGGGATGATTCAAGCTGGCCGAGTAAAGCGGATTTAGATGCCTATTTTCCTGATACTCCTTTGGCCTTACAGCGGGTTGATGGACACGCCCTTTGGGTCAACTCAAAAGCGCTGTCGCTGGCTGGTATAGAAAATGCTGGGCCCGTGCCAGGAGGACTTATACGTGCCGGTAAGGATGGAACACCAAGTGGTATTTTGATCGATGCCCCCTGTGATTTGGTCATGGCCACGATTCCTGAGCCTACAACAGAGATTTCTACTAGGGCGTTAATCGATGCCCAGGCGACTTGTTTTTCATTGGGTCTAACAGGTGTTCATGACGCTGGATTGAGTCGAGAAATCATTGAATTAATCGATAGTTTACACGGGATTGATGCTCTGAGGATAAAAATTGATGCTATGGTTTCCAATCAAGAACCTGATGTGACTCATTTCCTGGAATCGGGCTTGATTGATAAACAACGCTTGCGGGTCGGATCAATAAAAGTCTACGCCGATGGCGCATTGGGTTCTCGAGGTGCCGCTTTAAGGGCCGAATACAGTGATGAGCCTGGGCATTTTGGCGCCATGATTACTTCAATTTCTGATTTAGAATCTTTGGCAAAAAGGGCTTTAAAGGCAGGTTTTCAGGTCAATACTCATGCTATCGGAGATTCAGCGAACGTATCCGTTTTGAGGGTCTATCAACGCCTTTTAAAGCAGACAGAAAATCGACGATGGCGGATCGAACACGCCCAAGTCGTGCCTCCGGATTACATTCCATTTTTTTCGAAAAACATCATTCCGTCTGTGCAGCCTACCCACGCAACCAGTGATATGTATTGGGCCGAACAGCGCCTTGGTGCGCATCGGATGCAAGGGGCTTATGCCTATGCCTCGTTATTGTCCGAGTCCGGGGTTTTACCGCTTGGAACCGACTTTCCGGTTGAATATGTCAATCCAATGCTAACCCTCTACGCTGCGGTTTCGAGAAAGGATGTTCAAGGGTACCCGAATAGCGGATTTTACCCTGATGAGGCCTTGACCCGTATGGAGGCGTTAAAGGGAATGACCCAATGGGCCGCTTATGCGAACTTTACCGAGGATCGCAGAGGAAGTCTCACTCCGGGAAAAGAAGCAGATTTCATCGTTTTGGATAAAAATCCAATGGAATGTGCCCTGAGTGAAATACCTGGGATTAAGGTTATTCGAACCTATGTAGACGGTGTAAAAGTTTACGGAGCTGATTGATAATCTGGTTTAGATCAGCACGAGAGTTTATAACGCCCCTTTGAATTGAAGGTCCTCCAGACATTGAATTTCTAGTTCTGGCACAGCGCGTAATTGTGTCCATCTTTGAAGCATTTGTCTGCCGACATCCGTGGCGTCAAAATACATCAAGCAATCTTCATGGATGCAATGTTTTTCAGCCTGTGGGTCTTCGTGAACGGCATGTATGTCATCATTTTGAATGTTGACCAGGCCCATCAAATGTCCCATTTCGTGATTTAATGTAGTTTGTTCAAGTATGGGCAATATTTCGGGCTCAGACTGGGTGATGAACTCAAGTGTTTTTTGGTAAATGACAATTGAGGTATTGCGATAAGCGGTCCCCAAGGTCACTGTATTTTGCGTGTCGTTAGACGAGGCACCATTAGAGAAAAACACATAAATCCCCAAATGATCATCCTCAGTAAAGACGGTTCTATTGGCCTGTTCTATGGCACGAATTTCTTCAATCGAAAATGGAGCACCTGCCTGATCGGCGATAACGCGCTCAACAAAAGCAACCCCTCCAGGTTTATTTACGAGCCCATTGATAAAATTTTGAAACCCTAGGACACTTGAGGGTTCTGGCCTGAAAGAATTGGTATAGACCAGTTCAATGGTCAGTTTTGTAAAATCACCCTCACTTAAAATATCTTCCGCTGAGGTCCCAAGAGGCTGATTATTTGCTGCGCCAGGATCGACAGGAACACTGCTTTCATCATCACTACAACCGCCGCCTGCCATCAGGAGCAAGAAGAGTAACAAAACGATTTTGCGGTGATTCATTCAATGATTTTTGATAACTTAGACAAACTTAACCCAATATTAAAGATTTAAAAAATGCGCCCAATTATTTTTATGCTGCTTTGTACTGTTCATTTGACCTCATGGGCTCAAATCGACGATTTTCATACAGACATTATAGAGATGATGACCTTGCGCGGGGATGAGATTAATTTCAGTTTGGCATATCACGATGTGTTTCCAAAACTCAAGCGAAATTTTGCCAAGAGAAATGTCGACCCATCTGCATGGGAAAATTTACAAAAAGACGAGGCTCAAGCTGTGGCAGAACTTCTAGAACAATCCGCTTACGCGTATCGACAATTTTTAAATCGGTCTGAGATCAATGAGCTCATTGAATTTTACTCTGGAAGCGCGGGCCAAAATTACGCCATGGATGGAGACTTGAATCCCCAGGAACAAAAAGAGATCAAGCGTTTTTTCAAATCACCAACAGGCCTGAAATATCGCCAGAAAAGCGATTCAATCGCGATGACCTTAGATCAAATTAAATCGGATTGGTCTTCGGCCTTATTCAAGCAAAAAATGAGAGAATTGATTAAAGGGGGATATCTCAACAATTGATTCATTCATTTGGTCGTAGTCGGGCCAAATAATCATGGTGAGGTCCCTGGG
>WTIY01000133.1 GCA_011525065.1 Flavobacteriales bacterium | reverse complement strand
TTCATACTCAACAAACCCTTAAAGTATGACCTCAATGATTTAGTTCCCGAGGTCCAGCCAGCCATCCCGGTATTTAATGGCGGACCCGTGGAGCAGGACAATCTTTACTTTATTCACAATGCTCCAGAAATAATTGAAAATAGCGTTGCCATCGATTTTGGTATTTATTGGGGAGGTGATTTTGCTCAAATCGTAGAACTGCTCAACTCAGGGCTTTTGTGTACGGATCAAATTCAATTTTTCTTGGGTTATTCTGGCTGGGGACCAGAGCAGTTAGAACAAGAATGGTCTGAAAACAATTGGTTGGTCATGCCCAATGACTTGCACCGAGAACACATCTTTAAGACCGACCAAAACTATTGGCGCAAAACCATGAATAACTTGGGCGGCGCTTATGCCGTGTGGGCCAATGCCCCGGAAAACCCAACATTGAATTAAGCGCCAACTCTGGCCACATGCTCGTTGAGCTTTAAGCACAAGTTTGCGGCGTGATCACGACTAAATTTCTTTTTACGATACTGTGATACAGGCTGTATCCCATTAATGACGTTGGTTAAAAACAACTCATCAGCCTTTTGCAATTCGAATGGTGATATTGACGCTTCTGTAACAATATAATCCGGATGCTTGGCTAAAATCTCGAGAATTACACCGCGCATAACGCCCTTAAGGCATCCATCACTTAATGGTGGGGTTTTTATTTTATAGTCTTTGACCAAAAATAAGTTACCACTAATGCCCTCAACAACCTTTTTCTCATGATTCAGAAGCAGACAACTGTCATAGTCATTTTCACGGGCATAAATTCCGGCCAAAACATGGGTCAACTTGTTGTTTGATTTAAGCTGTTCGAGTAAACCATTGTTCACGTAATGATCTTTGAATAGGTCTACGACAAATGACTTTTCATCCAAGCGATATTCAGACCTTTCTAAGGCACTTGCAAAAATTGCGTAACTCACCGTTTCGGCCTTTGGAGCATACAATCCACCCCAATCGCGCCAGATTAATATTTTAACCCGGTAAGTCGCCAATGGATCTTGGGTTTTTAGGGTTTTATTAATTTCCTTTTGAAAAAACTCCGGGGTCCAATGCATGGGAATCTCCATACGCATTAGTCGCATTGAGGCCATCAACCTGAAATAATGGGCCTCAGCAAATAAAATCCGTCGACCGACTATCTTTAGGGTTTCGAAAAGGGCATCACCATAATGTAAGCCCCTGTTGTGAAGACAATCGTTTACTTCAGATTGACCGAGTATGTCGCCGTTAAAATTTATCATAAAAAAGCCACCTATTGAGGTGGCGCAAAGATAAGTTAAAACTACCCTAGGCGCTGCCTAAAATGTGTTTCAGATTTGAAATCATATTTTCCCAAAGCATTTTTCCTTCCTCCACCTCGTCTTCTTCGGCAAAATCTGTGATCATTAAAGAAACATCCTTTGTAATGTCATCCACTTGAATGCGCATTTCGAAAAAGTAATCGGTGTCCTCGTCATCAATCCAGCGAAATTTGATGCGCTCTCCACTCTTCTTTGTCAGTAAAGTCGCCTGCTCCTCACTACCCTCCCAAATAAAGGTAAAGAGCTGTCCTCGCGAATTAACATTATCGGCATACCATTCACTCATCCCTGAAGGGGTTGAAATATACTGATAAAGTAGAGAGGGCGATACGTGTATCGGAAATTCCATCTCGTATTTTATTTTGCTCTCCATTATAAGGTGTTTAGGCGATAAGCAATATAGATATTAATTCCATTTTGCCAAAAACTGTTGGAGTTATTTTTATTTAAATTTTTCAGCCCCAGCGGTCGAAAGACTGGGCCAAGACGCCTGAGAGAATGAAATGATCCCCCGAGACGAATTCTGAATATTGACACCGTCTTCTCCATTTTACATTAAGAGTATTTGCCATACCTTATTTTGTTTCTATATTTGCAGCCATTAAAATGCAAACCCAAAATTTGGCGAGGTAGCTCAGCTGGTTAGAGCGTCGGATTCATAACCCGGAGGTCGGGAGTTCAAGTCTCCCTCTCGCTACAGAAAAAAGAAGATGGTCACACCCTGGGGTGTGGCCATTTTTAGTTTAAGATCGCACACAGTAAATCGCAAATAATAAATGTTGATTTTACTGGCAAATAATAAATGTTGATTTTACTTACATCGAGAACTTAACCCCCTCTCTTGCAATCTGAAATCCCGCTTCAAGAACAGTTTTTGTGGCCCCACTCTCAGGGTTTGCAATTGGATTGGTGTGATTGATATGTATGAAGTGAACTTTGGCTCTATCCTCTGCTGAAAGGCTCTGAAATAAGGTCGTGCTTTCGACCACAAATGGGTGGGGCACTTGATTCATGTCTCGGTTGGGCAGTTCGTTGCCATCAAAAAAAGTCGCATCGAGAAAAGCGTAATCGACAGATTTGATAAGTTCAACTATGGATTGATCCCATCGATTCCACTTGTCAATATCAGGGATGAATAAGGCCGATTTGTTGGGGCCCGAGATTCGAAAACCGACCGTCTCAGAGTACTCATCGCGGTGGGGCACCAAAAACGCCGTGACCTTTAAATTGGCATTTACCGTCAATGGCTTTTGATCGTCTAGAGGCATGAGCCGAATGTTGTTTTGATCGATCAACTGATCCCAAGGCCCATTATGCCTTAAAAATTCACGCATTTTTGGCATGGCGTATACGGGTACAGCATCGGCAGCCATAACTTCCTTGCCCAGCAGAGCCAATCCCGTGTAATGACCTATGTGTGCATGGGTCAAAAAGATGCCGTCCATGGTTCTTGATGAGTCTGTCGGAAAAACCTTAAGCATTTGTTGCCACTGCTGAGTTAAGTCTGGTGTAGCCTCAAACAGATAACGCTGATCAAATCGGTGGTCATAAAGTCCCAGGGACACCACTCCTTTTCGGGATCTTAACCTAAAATCACTTGTCAGGCAGCAGGACTTTTGACAGGCCATGTGCGGAAGACCACCATCTTGCATGACTCCTAAAACCATCAAGGTCAATTCAGGCTCCTGGTGCTGTCTAGGTGATTTTTTTGCATCATTGCCCGAATCATTCGCACACCCCAAAAGGAGTACTAGGAATAAAAATTTAACGCAATGGAAGACGATTTGATTGAGTTTCATCATGGACTATGCCTTCAGTGCATCGATGAGTTCACCCAAAGTCACTGTTTTTTGTTCTCCATCAGACAGGCATTTCACAGTATAGTTACTTTCTTGAATCTCTTGGCTTCCAGCCATGAC
>WTIY01000014.1:443-11847 GCA_011525065.1 Flavobacteriales bacterium | reverse complement strand
CCAGAGATGGCTTGATTTAACGCTACAATGGTGTCTCGGTTTAAGGCATTGAGTTTGTCTGGGCGGTTGATGGTCAAAAGACAACTCCCCGAAAAATCTTCCCTCAGCACTAAGCTTTGATCATTGGCCATTGGCAATCAAATTGAGTGTTCTAGCAACACGTATTTAGGGTTTAAAGGTATTAAATAATTCAGCCTTTTGGAAACACCATATTGAATTGGGCCCCACCGTTTTTTGGTTGGTCGATATCAATGGTGCCCCCGTAGGAAAGCACGATGGTTTTGACCATAGCCAGACCGAGACCCATACCCGCAGTTTTAGTGGTAAACTTTGGTTCAAAAACACGATCAAGCAAATGGTCTTCGATGCCGGGACCGTTGTCGCGTACGCTAATTAAAACACGATCGTTTTCGGCCTGAAGACGGACGGTGATTTTAGGCTGTTCCGTCTTGGCTTGGTTCAATGATTGGATGCTGTTTTTGATCAAATTCGTCACCACTCGGTTGAGTTGATTTTTATCAAAATTCATGTCAAGGGTTTCGCAATTCGATTCGAATTCAATGTATGGCGCATCGAAAAGTTCCAAGCTGAGCCGAATGGTAGCCACTAAATCAATACTGGCATTGTTTTGCTCAGGCAACTTGGCATAAGTGGCAAAGGCCGATGCGATGTCGCTCATGGTATCGATCTGTTGAATGAGCGAGGCACTGAACTCGCTTATTTTAGACTCAACATCTGGGTCATTTGGATCAAATTTACGCTGAAAGCTTTGCACACTAAGTCGCATGGGGGTTAATGGGTTTTTGATTTCATGAGCCACTTGTTTGGCCATTTCGCGCCATGCCGCCTCCCGTTCTCCTTGGGCCAGGAGCGAAGCGCTCTGTTCGAGCTGTTCGATCATGTCGTTATAGGCTTGGACCAAACGACCGATTTCTGTCGAAACATTGGCCTGGAGTTCAATTTTTTCATTTTGACTCAACAGTTGGGTCGAAGTTAAACGCTGACTAATGCTTTGAAGACTGCGGGTAATGTATTGCGATAGTGCGTAGGCGATGGCGATAGAAATGATTAACATTACCCCGTAAAGCAGACTCATTCGCCAGAGGTTTTCATTGAGTTCCTTACTCATGAATCCATCGTCCGCGATATATGGCAGATGAACGATAGCAATGGGGTCAAAAGTATCAGAGACTAAATAGGAATAGGAACTTTGGTAGTCCTCCTCGTTCAGGCTAAACGACTGAACCAAATGGCCTTTAGGATCTTTCCCCAGGGATTTAATGACCTCATGAGCCAATGATTTTTGGGTGCTTGAGTCTGTTTCTCTACCCAAAGAGCTCAGGATTAAACGACCCTGAAGGTCATAGAGATCAATGTCGAGGTTATGGATGTCCTTGATCTCGTAAATTTTGTTGTAAAAAATGTATTGAAGTGCCTCGGTCTCCTGTGGGTATGGACTGTTTTTAAGGACGTAATTCAGATTTTGTTTGATGTTCTGTTCTTTTCGGAGCAATCGTTCACGGTGGTAGTCCTTGGCCTCTTCGCGATACTGGATGACTGTCAAAATGGCCAAACCAATGAAGGTCAGGGCCAAGACAAAAATCATGGCGAAGAAAATGCGAAAGCGCAAAGATTTAAAAACAGACATATCAATTATTTTTCTGTCCCCTTCGGGCCAAAGCATAACCCACAATGGCTGTACACATTACTGCAATTACAGTGCCAAATTCCCATTTAAAACTGTCCTTAAGCTCCATTAAAAACAAAAAGAAAACCGCAAAAACTGCAGAAAACACCAAGGCCTTACTCCAATAGAAAGACGACGGCTGTTTTTGTCCTTTTGAGGTAGCGACAAATAAGACATGACACTTAATGTGAAAAGCCACCATTAAAATTACCACCACTAATTTGACTTGCATCCATACATCGGCCAGGTGAAAAAGCCGTAAGTGCAGCATGATCATTCCGCTGACCATGCCGAGAATCATGGCCGGCCAGGTCGCATAGCGCCAAAAATTGAGGGCTGTTTTAGTCAGTGTGGTTGAGGCGGCATGTCCCATTTTTGCGTTTAACCAAAACAGGCTTGTGGCATACATAAGGCCAAAAGTCCAAATTAGGACAAAAATCAGATGTAAGGTTTTTAAATAGTAATACGTCATACGCCGGTTATTCTACAGATAGATAATCTAATTTGAGATCGCGAAAGGCCGTGTTAAAGGAAGTGACCTGCTGAGAAACTAATTCGTCAAATCGACTCAATTCCTTTTCAATGGCTGCGGTTAGCTCATTTTTAACCGCTATATCTTGCTGGGTGGGCGGGAAATCGTCCATACCAACCAAGGCGTTCAGATGAGCCAACTTATTGGTCAATCGAATAGGAAAATTCAGCGGATCTTGACCACTTCTGTTCTGGGTTTGGTAAAGTGCTTCTTCAATCGAGCTCAACGATTTCATAAGCGTATCGGCCTGCTCAATTAAATCGGTCAAGGCTTCAGCATCACCGTAGCGCGTTTTGAAGGCTTTGAGTTGCCCATTGATCTCTCTGATTTTCTTTATGCGCTTATGGGCTTTGTCGACTGTGGCATTGACCGAAGTAATGAATTCAAATTGACGTTGCATGCCAGCTCGATCGGTCTCTGAGTTGGGATCCGCTATAACGTTGAAATTTTGAGACATGACCTGATTGTCAACGCTCAAGACCACTTTGTAAGTGCCAGGCACTGCTTTTGGCGCAGCAGTACTGGCCCACCAGAGAATCATACCGTCTAGGCGTTCGGCACCCTCACCTTGTAGGTCCCAAACCAATAGGTTGTTGCCTTTTTCTGCCTTGAGTTTATTTTTCTTGTCTGAAGTGCTAAAGCGTTTGATGGTGTCATTATTCAGGGTCAAAAAACTCAAACTGACTTCTGAATTCTCTGGATTCTCCAGGGTGTAATAAACCATTACTCCGCTGGGGTGATTGGTTCCGGAAGTGAGAGACCCCTTACGCGCTCGTCCGCCCATTCGATAAGCATCTTTAGGTTGAAACAAGAAATTCTTTTTGTTTTTAGCGTGTTCTAATTGGTGTAAAACACTCAGGTCATCAATCATCCAAAGACTTCTTCCTTGAGTGGCCACAATGAGGTCGTTGTTTTTAAGGGCCAAGTCTGTGATCGGCACCTGGGGAAGATTGAGTTGAAAAGACTGCCACTGAGCACCATCGTTAAAGGACACATACATGCCCGATTCGGTGCCTGCATACAACAATCCAGGCTGAGTCAAATCCTCTCGCAAGACGCGGGTAAAATGCTCGCTTTGGATGCCTTTTGTGATGCGTTTCCAGCTCGCCCCGTAGTCGTCTGTTTTGTACAAATAAGGCGTATAATCTCCGGATTTATAACGTGTGCCTGCCACGTAGCAAGTTCCTGGCTTGTGCCGTGAGGGCTCAATGCTGTTGACCATCATCCAATCAGGCCAGTCTTTTGGGGTTATGTTGGCCCAACTTTTTCCCCCATCTTTGGAGACGTGAACCAGACCATCATCGCTCCCGGTGTAAAGCAAGCCCTCCACTAATGGAGATTCAGCAGCGGCAAAAATGGTGCAGTAATATTCAACCGAGGTGTTGTCTTGGGTAATTGGGCCTCCAGATGATCCCAATTTCGAGGGGTCATTGCGCGTTAAATCAGGGCTTAGTAACTGCCAAGAAGCCCCCTGATCGGTTGAGGCGTGTAGGTGATTCGAGGCCGCATAGAGTTTCTTGGGATTGTGTGGTGAAAAGAAAATGGGGAAATTCCACTGAAAGCGGTACTTGAAATCTTCGGCCCCATGTCCCATAGGATTATCCGGCCATACACTGACACTGCGTATGGTATTTTTTTTGTGGTTATAACGGGTCAAAAAACCATCGTAACTGCCTCCATAAACAATGTCATTGTCATTGGGATCAATCGCGATATGTGCGCTTTCGCCTCCCGCTGTGGCCTCCCAATCGTCTTCCGAGATGCTGCTAGATTCAGTTCGGTGTCTAATTCGAATGGTCGAATTGTCTTGCTGCGCCGCATAGATGCGATACGGAAAAGCATCGTCGGTGGTCACGCGGTAAAATTGCGCCGTAGGTTGATTTCTATAAGTACTCCAGGTTTCACCTCCGTCGTAAGTCACTTGGGCACCTCCGTCATCGCCCATAATCATGCGATGGGGATCTTCTGGTGCAATCCACAAATCGTGGTGGTCTCCATGGGGCGCGTTACTGGAAGAAAACGTCTTTCCGCCATCGGTACTTTTGTGATAGCGTACATTTAATACATAGACGGTTTCCGCATCTTTTGTGTCGGCAAAAATTCGGGTGTAGTACCAGGCCCTTTGACGCAGGCTTCGGTCCTGGTTGAGCCGTCTCCAGCTTTGTCCTCCATCATCACTGCGGTAAACCCCGCCTTTTTCCTTGTGCTCCACCATGGCCCACAGACGCTCGCTGTCTACCGGAGAAACAGTGATCCCGATGATGCCCAAAGTTCCCTCAGGAAAGCCATCATTTGTGGATATTTCTGTCCAAGTGGCCCCGTAATCGGTGCTTTTCCAAAGGGCAGATCCTGGACCTCCGCTACTTAAACTGTACGGGGTTCGGCGTACATTCCAGGTAGAGGCATAAAGGACACGTGGGTTATTTGGATCAATGATCAGATCCGTAGCGCCAGCATTTTCATTGGCAAACAAGACTTTGACCCATTGTTTCCCGCCATCGGTACTTTTATACACCCCTCGTTCAACAGTGGGCTTATACAAATCCCCGAGCACCGCTGCGTAGACGACCTGGTGGTCATTTGGGTCTACCACAATGCGGGGGATGTGTCTGCTTTTGGGTAGGCCTGAAAAAGACCAAGTTTTTCCAGCGTCTTCACTTTTCCAGAGGCCAAAACCAGATGACACATTGCCGCGAACCGTTTGTTCACCACCTCCGGCATATAAAACGTTGGGATCGCTTTTGGCCACAGCGATAGAACCGACTGAACCACCAAAATAGCCGTCTGAGATGTTCTGCCAGTGACGACCACCATCTTCAGTTTTCCAAATACCACCTCCAGTGGCTCCAAAATAAAAGAGATTGGGCTTACCAGGCACACCAGTGACAGCAGCGCTTCGCCCTCCTCTAAAAGGCCCGATTTCTCGGTAAGTTAAGGCGTCGTAAAGTGCAGGGTCATAGCCCTGGGCCGAGCTCGAGCTTATGCCGGCCATCAGCAGCAAAATAAGGGGGAATAATTTTGTGATGCGGTTCATTGGATCGTTTTTTGGAATGAGGTTTAAATATAATCAAAATTGCCCCGTGACCACAGGGAATAAATTCACTCAATGATCGCTGAGGTTTTTTTTTGTTCTGCGTGCGTTGTGATGCGTGTTTTTGCAGTGGGGTCGACAAAATTTTTTATCGGAGCGTCCACGCACTGGCCGGCCGCAATAGAGGCATGATCGATTCATTTGGTTCATTGGTTTTGATTTTGAGGAGCATGAGCTGGTTCAGAATTTTGAAAATTAGTCAGCTTTGAAATCATGGTCAATACTTATGGCTTACTTTGGCTAAATACTTCCTTGAATTTAAAAATTGTGGGAATGCCCGTAAAGGGGGTATATTTCTTCAAAATTTCTTACTTTCGCTACCTTTTAAAGGCCCTCGAATTACGGGGTCAAAAAAATTTGCGTTAATGGGCGTTAATTTCAAGGAATACAAAGGTTTAAATTTGCCAGAACTGGCTGAAAATGTGCTGCATTTCTGGCGTGAAGAATCGGTTTTTGAGCAAAGCATCAAGGGTCGAGAGAACGCCCCACCTTTTGTATTTTTTGAAGGTCCACCATCAGCAAACGGGATGCCGGGGATTCACCACGTTATGGCCCGTACCATCAAAGACATTTTTTGTCGTTACAAAACCCAGAAGGGATTTCGTGTGGATCGAAAGGCGGGGTGGGACACCCATGGCTTACCCATTGAACTCGGTGTCGAAAAAGAACTTGGCATCACCAAAGAAGACATTGGAAAAACCTTATCTGTAGAGGAGTATAACGAGGCTTGTCGCAAGGCCGTGATGCGCTATACTGATGTGTGGAATCAGCTCACTGAGCGCGCTGGTTATTGGGTCGACATGACCCAGCCCTATGTAACCTATGAGCCCAAATACATGGAATCCGTGTGGTGGCTTTTACAGCAGATTTACAACAAGGGACTGTTGTATAAGGGCTATACCATCCAACCTTATTCACCCAAAGCGGGGACTGGACTCAGCTCTCACGAGTTAAATCAACCCGGGACCTATCAAGACGTTACCGACACCACGGTCGTGGCTCAATTCAAGGCCATTACACAGCATTTGCCGGAAAGCTTGAGGGCGTTTGACAATTTGCATTTTTTGGCTTGGACGACCACTCCTTGGACCTTACCAAGTAACACAGCACTTACTGTAGGTCCAAAAATAAATTACGTGGTGGTTAAGACCTTTAATCAATACACCGGTCAACCCATACATGTGGTTTTGGCAGAAGCCTTGGTGGCTAAAGTTTTCTCTGGGAAATATCAAGAAGCCGACGCGCTTGACCATGAAGAGGTCATTGACCCCAAAGGCAAAAACATCCCTTATACAGTCGTACATCAGTTAAACGGTGCTGCCCTTGTTGGTGCGCGATACGAGCAGTTGTTGCCTTATGCGCAGCCTTTTGAGCATCCAGAGAATGCCTTTCGAGTGATTGCCGGAGACTTCGTAACCACAGAGGACGGTACTGGAATCGTGCATACGGCGCCTACTTTTGGTGCTGACGATGCAAAGGCAGCCAAAGAGGCCACCCCCGAAGTTCCTCCCATGTTGGTCAAGGACGCTGAGGGACAGCTCGTGCCGCTGGTGGATTTGCAAGGACGTTTCCGCCCAGAGGTTACGGATTTTGCGGGTGCCTATGTCAAAAATGAGTACTATCCAGAGGGGGAAGCCCCGGAAAAAAGTGTGGATGTTGAGATCGCCATAAAACTCAAAATTGACAACAAAGCCTTCAAAGTTGAAAAATATGTGCACAGTTACCCCAATTGCTGGCGTACGGACAAACCCATTTTGTATTACCCTCTGGATTCTTGGTTTATCAAAGTCACCGATTTTAGGGACCGCATGCACGCCTTGAACAAAGAAATCAATTGGAAGCCTAAAGCCACCGGTGAGGGACGATTTGGTAATTGGCTGGCCAGTGCTAATGATTGGAACCTGTCGCGGTCCAGATTCTGGGGTATTCCGCTCCCAATTTGGCGTACCGAGGATGGTCGTGAAACCCGATGCATTGGGTCCATAAGAGAACTCAAACAAGCCATGGCAGAATCGGTCAAAGCGGGCCATATGGATCGAGACCTTTTTGCCGATTTTGACCCAGATGATCAAAGCCAAGAGAATTACGCGCACGTTGACTTGCACAAAAGCCATGTAGATCAAATCGTTTTGACGGCCTCTAATGGTGCCCCCATGTATCGTGAGAGTGACTTAATCGACGTTTGGTTTGACAGCGGAAGCATGCCTTATGCCCAATGGCACTATCCTTTCGAGAACAAAGAAAAAGTCGAACAGACTTGGCGCAAGGCTGACTTTATCGCCGAAGGGGTGGATCAAACGCGTGGTTGGTTTTACACCCTGCACGCCATTGGCACCATGATTTTTGATGACATCGCTTATAAAAATGTAGTCTCTAATGGATTGGTCTTGGATAAAAACGGACAAAAAATGTCCAAAAGGCTCGGCAATGCCGTGGATCCCTTTGAAACCTTAGACACTTATGGTCCTGATGCCACGCGTTGGTACATGATCAGTAATGCCAATCCGTGGGATAATCTGAAATTTGACCTCGACGGAATCGGCGAAGTACGCAACAAGTTTTTTGGTACGCTCTACAACACCTACGGATTTTTTGCCTTGTATGCCAATGTTGACGGCTTCAACTATTCAGAGGCAGAGGTTCCATTTAACGAGCGTCCAGAAATCGATCGTTGGATTTTATCCACGCTCAATTCTTTGATTCAAACGGTCGATCAGGCCTATACGGCTTATGAGCCGACTAAGGCGGCACGCGCTATTTCTGATTTTGTCCAAGAGCACTTGAGTAATTGGTTCGTGCGTTTGAGTCGAAGGAGATATTGGAAAGGCAGTTATGGCCCGGACAAAATTTCGGCCTATCAAACCTTGTATCAGTGTTTGGTGACAGTGGCCCAACTCGCTGCGCCCATCGCTCCATTTTTTATGGACCGTCTGTTCCGTGATTTGACCTTGGTTGTGGAGGGGAATGGCCCAATTTCGGTGCATTTAAGTGATTTCCCAAAAGCAGATCTTGCGGCAATCGATTTGGATTTAGAACGCAAGATGAGCAAAGCTCAAACCGTTTCCTCTTTGGTCCTATCTCTGCGACAAAAAGTGAAAATTAAGGTGCGTCAGCCCCTACAAGCTGTCATGATTCCTGTGCTAAGTGAGGCTCAAAAACAAGACATAGAAGCCGTGGCAGATTTAATCAAACACGAGGTAAATGTGAAGGAGATCGAATTGATTAGTGACGATTCTGGAATATTGGTTAAACAGATCAAGCCTGACTTTAAAAAACTTGGTCCACGCTTTGGCGCCGACATGAAAGCAGTGGCTGCGGCCATTGGTCAGTTTGGGCCAGATGAAATCAATGCGCTCGAACAAAACGGCAGCATGGACCTAGAAATCGACAGCAAAAGTATTACATTAGACCGCTCAGATGTGATCATTACCTCACAGGACATCGAAGGATGGCTTGTTGCGAGTGCTGATGGCATCACGGTGGCTTTAGACGTGACCATCTCTGAATCCTTAAAAGATGAAGGGATTTGTCGCGAACTCGTCAACCGCATTCAAAATTTGCGAAAGGACAGTGGTTTGGAGGTGACAGATCGCATAGAAATCAGTATTTTGTCTCACCCTCTTATCGATAAAGCCCTAAAACACTTCGGCGACTATGTCGCTGAAGAGACCTTGGCCGACGGCCTGCATATTGTGACTGAAATGCCTTCGGGCCAGTCCGTTGAATTTGATGATATAACAACCCAACTGAACATTAAAAAGTGTTAATTATGGCAAATGAAGTAAAGACACGTTTCACTGATGATGAGCTCGAGGAGTTCAGAACATTGATTAATGAAAAACTCGAGAAGGCGAAGGAGCAACTCGTACTGATTCAAAGCGCCTATAAAAATGACAGCAATAACGGTACGGACGACACTTCGCCTACCTTTAAAGCCTTCGACGAAGGAAGCGAGGTCATGAGTAAAGAGGCGAACTCTCAATTGGCGATTAGACAGGAAAAATTCATCCGCGATCTGAAAAACGCCTTGATTCGAATTGAGAATAAAACTTATGGGGTTTGCCGCGTAACAGGCAAACTCATCAAGCCTGAACGCTTGCGAATTGTGCCTCATGCCACTTTGAGCATCGAGGCCAAGAACATGCAAAAGTAAGCGCTTCTCATCATGAAATCGACCCAAGCGATTTTAGTGATCTTGATCATTTTGGTCATCGATCAGTGGTCTAAGTTTTATGTCAAGACCCATTTCGCCTTGCACGACAGTGTGGAGGTGTTTTCTTGGTTTAAAATTTATTTCATTGAGAACGAAGGCATGGCTTGGGGTGCAAAAATTCCGGGAGACTACGGCAAGCTCATTTTGACTTCATTTAGACTGTTGGCTATTGTAGGGATTGGCTATTGGCTCTATGACGTCATTAAGAAAAATTCGAGTTGGGTTTTAACCCTGTCCATATCCATGATCTTTGCGGGTGCTTTAGGCAACATCATTGATTCGGTCTTTTACGGGGTTTATTTTGAACACAGTATGGGGCAGGTAGCAAAGTTTCTGCCTGAAGGCGGTGGCTATGGCCAGTGGCTGCACGGCAAAGTGGTGGATATGTTTTCTTTTTCCTTTTTCAATCCTGTGTTCAATGTGGCCGATACGGCGATCAGCACTGGAGTAGGATTGCTGATTCTCTTTAATAAACAGGCCTTTCCAAAGGCGCCCAAGGCCTCTGAGTAATCCTAAAATTTCAGTCTAATTGAGGTGCCTACTTTGGCATTTGCCTTAACGCTTATTTGTCCTCCGAGTTCCTCTACTTGTAGTTTTAGACCAGCCAGTGTTAGCGCATGGGACTCCTCTGTTTCTGAATTAAAATCGATGAACGGCATCAGGCGTTACGACCATATCTAAGGCTAAATCCCAGTCTTCACAAGGGATGAGTTCAGTTTCAGGTTCAAAAAACGACAAGCCAATTTTTAAACAGTGGTCCGGGCACTGGGCCAAAAAACGATCGTAAAATCCCTTGCCATAGCCCAAGCGGGTCCCCTTTCGATCATAGGCCAAAAGCGGGACAAAAACCACATCCATCAGTGTAGGACTCACTTGCTCACCTTCTTGTGGTTCCGGAATTCCGTATTTAGAGACGCTCAATCGGGTGGATTCATTTAAAATGAAGTGTGAAAGACTGCTGTCTGAAAAGTTGGCCCGACTCAGTACGATGGTCTTGTCCCGACCATGCAGAATGTCCATGATGGGATGGGTGTCAATTTCTCCTTTTTCGGTAATGGTCAAAAACAAATGATAATGCGTGCCTTGCCAGATATCCAGTCTGAGTAAACGGTTCGCAATGGCTAAGCTCAATTCATCTCTGGCTGAATCAGAAAGCGCCTTTCTGCGCTGAATGGCCCTTTGTCGTATGATGCTCTTGTCCTTCATCGGATTTCCGTGGATAGATGAAATAGGGCATCCCCTTGATAAACGGTTGGGGCCTGGTTGACATTAAAAACATAACCCGCGTTGGGCGCAATCACTAAGTTCAAAGACTGGCCATACGGGTCAGTGATCTGTCCCATTGTACTGCCTTTTTCGACCCATTTCCCCACATCGATTAAAGGCTTAAACATCCCTGAAGTACTGGCACGTACCCATGTGCTGCTGAGAATTTCTACAGTTTTATGTTTGGGGGGACTCACTTTGAATCGAGGGCTCAACATGCCCAAATCGTGAAGCAACCGCTTGACGCCATTTACCCCAGCATTACTCACTGAGGCCGTAATGTCATTACTTTTACCGCCTTCAAATAACAAAAGTGGAATGCCTTTTTTGTCGCAAGTGTGGCGAATCGACTTCGGTACGGGCTTGCTGTGAATGACAAAAGGAGTTCCCAGAATTTTTGCCTGTTTTACAAGCGCTTCATTGATTCCGCTGACTCTTATTTGTGGTGCGTTAAATCGTTGCGCCCCTCCGGTGTGAAAATCAATCACTAAATCGACATGGGGCAGCACCTTTTGGGTGAGTTGATTCGCGATTTGACCAGCCAGAGAGCCCTTTCGATTTCCCGGAAAAGCCCGATTCAGATCTCGGCCATCGGGCAGGTCCCGAACATTGTGC
>WTIY01000014.1:0-433 GCA_011525065.1 Flavobacteriales bacterium | reverse complement strand
CAATGACATTGACCACAGGAATGCTTATGGTGGTGCCTTTTCTGGGCTTGGTAATGCCTTTAGCGATGCATTGACGCAGAATTTCAATGCCATTGACTTCGTCTCCGTGGATTCCAGCCAAGAACAAGACTGTGGGTCCAGGCTTCGCTGCGTGTTCTATAAATACCGGAACTTCTACGGCCGCTCGATTGTTTAAATGGGCCACTTGGAGAAGGGCTTGCCCGCCTTGGCCAGGAGGGATTTGCACATTTAAAATCTCAAGAGGTTTGGCTTTTTTGGGCATTAGCGTTTATTGCGTTCGATGTAACTGATAATTTTTTGAGCGATGTTCACCCCTGTGGTGTTTTCTATGCCCTCCAGGCCGGGGGTAGAATTGATTTCTAAAACCAAGGGACCACGATCACTCTGCAGGATATCGACCCCACAGACGCCA
>WTIY01000070.1 GCA_011525065.1 Flavobacteriales bacterium | reverse complement strand
TTCTTATACAATTCGATTATCTCAGATACCCGACATAAAATTAAGTTGGGACTCAATGGTACACTCGACCGTTATTTTGAAGATCTGTCTTTGGATGCTGCAGGATTGGATCGGTCAAGGTATAATCGCACGGAGCGCGGTGTAGGCTTGTTTGCAGAATACGCCTATGACGATTTAGATCAATTGGGATTAACCCTTGGACTCAGAGTGGATCAGCACAATTTACTTGGTCTATTTGTGACACCAAGATTGCATGTCAAATACCAGTTGTGGCCAAAAACTATTTTACGAGGATCAGTGGGCCGTGGCAAGAGAATCCCAAATATTTTTGCGGAACAATTAGGGGTCTTCTCCAGTGGCCGTACGATTTTGATCGATCAATCCGTTGATTCTCAGGGTGAAATCTCGGAGGCGTTAAACGGTAATTTTTACGGCCTGAATCCAGAGATCGCATGGAATTATGGGCTGTCTTTGCAACATAAACTCAATATTGGGACCCGAGAGCTCGTATTGGGCTTTGATTATTACCGAACGGATTTTGTTAATCAGGTGGTGGTCGATTGGGAGCAAGTTGGACTCGTGCGCTATTACAACAGAAGGGGATCGAGTTGGACCCAGAGTTATCAGTTGGATGCCAGTTACAGTCCCTGGGGGTTGGTCGATATGAGATTTGCTTATAAGTATTACGATTTAAGTACGGCCTTTAAGTCTGGAAATAAGCAGCCCATTCTAACCCCAAGCCACCGGGTTTTTGGAAATTTAGCCTATGAATTCGAAGGCCATCGACCTCAGCATCCCTGGAAGATAGACCTTACAATAAATTGGTTGGGCGAGCAGCGCTTACCCGAGCTTGCTTCAGAGGCGGCTTTATTTGGTCGTGATACTACTCCGTCCATCACTACCATGAATGCACAGATCACAAAGCAGTGGGGAAAGGCTTTTGATTGGTATTTTGGTATTGAAAATTTAAGTGATGTCCGGCAAGATCGTCCGATTATCAATGGGGATCGGCCTTTTGACACTGATTTTGATGGCAGCATGGTTTACGGTCCGATATTTGGACGTATGTGGTATACGGGCATCCGATATCGGCTCGAATAAATACTTGAATAATCGCAGAACATTAATTAATATTAACTCAATAAATAAAAAAAAGATGAAAAATTTAATCACCCTTATGACCGTTTTGTTTGCACTTAATCTTACGGCTCAAGAAAAAAATGCCAAAGCCAGTCTCGAAGTTGATGGCGTGTGTGGCATGTGTAAAGCTCGAATTGAAAAGGCAGCCATTACATTAACCGGGGTTAAATCAGCACAATGGAATCTTGAAACTCATGAATTGCAAGTCATTTATGACGGGCGAAAGACCGATGTCGCGCAAATCGCTAAACAGGTTTCCGATGCAGGACATGATACTAAGGCCTTTAAGGCTCCTGAAAAGGCCTACAACGCGGTAGCGCCATGTTGTAAATATCGAGATGAAGAGGTGGTCAAAGCCCATCAATAAGCGCACTGATTATTGAACAAAAACAAAACACCCGCGACCTTCCGGTCGCGGGTGTTTTTATGTATGAAAAATCAAGGCCCTACATCATTCCCGGCATACCGCCTCCGCCACCCATTGGCGGCATGGCTGGTGTTTCTTCTTTGATGTCGATCAAGGCACACTCGGTCGTTAAGATCATTCCTGCAACAGATGCAGCGTTTTCCAAAGCAACTCGAGTCACTTTTTTAGGATCGATGATTCCCGCTTTGAGCATGTCTACATAGGCGTCACTTTTGGCGTCATAGCCAAAGGCCTTATTGCCTTCCATGACTTTATTGATTACCACTGAGCCTTCGCCTCCTGCATTTTCAACAATCGTACGCAGTGGGGCTTCAATGGCTCTAGCCACAATTTGAATGCCTGTGGTCTCGTCGAGTGAATCACTGGTCATCTTGCCCAAAACATTTTTGGCGCGTACCAAGGCGACACCACCTCCAGCAACGATGCCTTCCTCTACGGCAGCACGTGTGGCGTGAAGGGCGTCATCAACACGGTCTTTCTTCTCCTTCATTTCCACTTCACTGGCTGCACCCACATAGAGTACAGCGACCCCACCTGCCAGTTTGGCTAAGCGCTCTTGAAGTTTTTCTTTATCGTAATCGCTGGTGGTAGTTTCAATCTGTGATTTGATTTGTCCTACACGAGCATTGATGTCTGATTTTTTTCCTGCACCATTGACAATGGTCGTGTTGTCCTTGTCGATGGTGACGGTTTCAGCTGTCCCCAGCATATCGATGGTGGCATTTTCTAGAGTGAAACCGCGTTCTTCGGCGATGACTGTTCCGCCGGTCAAAATAGCGATATCCTCCAGCATGGCCTTACGACGATCTCCAAAACCAGGCGCTTTTACCGCTGCTATTTTTAATGATCCTCGCAGTTTGTTCACGACCAAAGTGGCCAAGGCTTCACCTTCAACATCTTCAGCGATGATCAGAAGTGATTTCCCTTGCTGGGCAACCGGTTCAAGTACAGGCAACAAATCTTTCATGTTGCTGATTTTTTTGTCGTACAACAAAATCATTGGGTTATCCAGTTCGGTTTGCATTTTCTCACTGTTGGTCACAAAATACGGAGAGAGATATCCGCGATCAAACTGCATGCCTTCTACAACATCAACATAGGTTTCAGTTCCCTTAGCTTCTTCAACGGTAATGACCCCTTCTTTGCCAACCTTACCAAAAGCCTCAGCAATCAAGCTTCCGATGGCAACGTCATTGTTCGCCGAAATAGAAGCCACTTGTTGTATTTTTTCTGAGGAGTTGCCCACTTTAGTGGATTGTTTTTCCAAATCGGCTACTAAAGCGCCAACGGCCTTGTCAATACCTCTTTTTAAATCCATTGGATTGGCTCCAGCAGCAACGTTTTTAAGTCCTTCCTTGACGATGGCTTGTGCCAAAACGGTTGCTGTGGTGGTTCCATCACCAGCCAAATCATTGGTCTTAGAGGCCACTTCTTTGACCATTTGTGCGCCCATATTCTCAAGAGCGTCTTCCAGTTCAATTTCTTTAGCTACAGTAACGCCGTCTTTGGTAACCTGAGGTCCACCGAAAGATTTACTTATAATTACGTTGCGTCCTTTTGGACCCAAAGTAACTTTTACAGCGTTTGCTAATGCATCGACCCCACGCTTGATGGCCTCTCTTGCTTCGATATCAAATTTTATGTCTTTTGCAATTTTTGTTAACTTTTTGATTAAATGATGGCCAAAATATCATCTTCTGTCATGATC
>WTIY01000088.1 GCA_011525065.1 Flavobacteriales bacterium | reverse complement strand
AAATATATCTGCATCTTTATTGCTTCTTTTAGTTCTGGTTTCCTGTAAAAACACCCAAGAACAGGGCCCTCAGGTCACTGAGTCCAAGGCCAGTTCTCAGACCGAGTACGTGAGTTTTGGTCAAGAGATCCAGACCACTGATGTCATCGATGGGGCTGCCATGATGGCCCTTTATAAAGGGATGAGTCAAGGCGACACCATTCAGACCACCTTCCGGGCCTCAGTCAACAGCGTGTGTAAAATGAAGGGCTGTTGGATGCGTCTGGCCGTGGAAGACAAAGAAGCCTTTGTCAAGTTTAAAGATTACGCGTTTTTTGTGCCTAAATACCTCTCTGAAGTCGAGGTTGTTGTGGCAGGAAAAGCTTATGTATCAGAAACCAGTGTCGATGATTTAAAACACTTTGCACAGGATGCCGGGAAGTCACAGGAAGAAATTGATGCCATTACTCAGCCGGAATTGAGTTTGGACTTTATGGCCGATGGTGTTTTAGTTCCTGCCTCAGCCATTGTTGAGGAAAATACCTCAGAAGAAACCACTTCTCAGGAAACGGCTCAGCAGGATCAAAGCGCTGAGTAGGGGCAATGAATGAGGACGCTCCCCTTGAAATGATTCATACGGCTGATGGTTCAGTCAGTTTATACCACAAAAATTTAGACGAAACCTATCACTCTCGTCACGGGGCCATTGCCGAGTCCAATCATGTTTTTATCAAACAGGGCCTAACGCATTGGTGTGCCTTAAACCCGAACAGTAGTGGGGTATTGTCCATCTTGGAAATGGGTTTTGGTACTGGATTGAATTGTCTTTTGACGCTGTTGCATCGCCTGCCCGAGTTTTCCATTGCCTATTCTGCGCTAGAGGCCTATCCCTTGCCTTTAAGTCTATGCCAGTCCCTGGATTATGCGCAGCAATTGAACTGTGATCCTGAACAGTTCATGATGCTCCATCGCCAAAAATGGGATAAAACTTGTACAATCGGCTCAGATTTCACCCTGAATAAAAGGCTCATAAGGTTTGAGGATTTTACCGACAAAGACGCATTCGATTTGGTGTATTACGATGCTTTTGGTGCCCGAGTACAACCGGAGCATTGGGAGAAAGAGCGCTTTGAGGCTTTGTATCAGGGCATGCGTCAAGGCGGAGTATTGGTGACTTACGCGGCAAAAGGCAGTGTGCGCCGGGCCATGCAAGAGGTTGGTTTTACCGTAGAACGTTTACCAGGGCCTCCAGGAAAGCGCGAAATGTTGCGCGCCACAAAGCCTCATTAATGATGCGCTTTGCTTGTAAAGGGTTCATGGGGTTCGTACCTTCGCAAAAAAAAATTCATGAGAGTATTGGTTGCCGGAGCCACCGGTCTAATTGGCCGACCTTTAGTTCAGGCGTTGTTGGATCGAGGTGATGAGGTACATTATCTAACCTCAAATTTGAATAAATACCAGGCCCTTGCTGGCGCTAAGGGATTTTATTGGCAACCAGAGCGGCATCAGTGTCCAGATGAGGCCTTAGCTGGAGTCTCTGTGGTGATTAATTTAGCAGGCGCATCAGTATCGTTACCTTGGACCAAAAAGAGAAAACATCAAATCCTTCAAAGTCGATTAGACACCGCTAAAACACTCGAACTGGCCATTGCTGAGCGTTCCGAAACTGTGAAGCATTACATTTCAGCCAGTGGCATTTCGGGATATGCTTCAGCACAGTCCATTAATTATACCGATCGGGACGAGATTTTGGGCAGTGGCTTTCTGGCCGATGTGGTGCGTCAGTGGGAGGCTGCGATCCTTCCTTTTGAGAAAATGGGGCTTAAAACCACGGCAGTGCGCACTGGACTGGTTCTGGCTAAAAATGGCGGTGTTTTGCCGAAAATTGCACAACCCGTTCGATGGGGTGTTGGATCCGTTATCGGGTCAGGCAAGCAGCATCAATCCTGGATACACATTGACGATTTAGTGGCGGTTTATTTGTGGATTATCGATCAGGGTCAAACTCAGGTCATCAATGCTGTAGCGCCGAATGCGGTGTCCCAAAAAGAAATGACAAGGCTCATGGCCAAAGTCATGAAACGCCCCCTTTGGCTTCCACCAGTGCCATCAGGTCTTTTGAAATTGTTCCTAGGTGAGCGATCGGCATTAGTTTTGGACAGTCAATGGGTCATTCCCGAAATTTTAATTCAGGAGGCCTTTGACTTTAAATTTCCTGACCTCCAGGAGGCCTTGACGGATTTATTGACATGATGACATTTTGACATTTTCCTGACTGTGGCAATAAATTTGTTCTTTACCAGTCAGTTAAAATTTAACACCCATGAGTAAAAAGAAAAAGGACACTCAAAAAGAAGGGGCTCAAGCCTCAGACCAGGTCAAACAAGAGGACCAGGCTACGGGCCAAAATCCGGCCTCTGGTGAGACTGCGGTTGAGGACAAGGCCACACAGACTCCTGAGGAGGCCTTAGCCCAAGAAAAAGATCGGTATCTGAGACTGTTTGCTGAATTTGAAAATTACAAGAGACGCACCAGCAAAGAGCGCATCGAATTGTTTAAAACCGCCAGTCACGATGTCATGGTGGCTCTTTTACCGGTTCTGGACGATTTTGACCGCGCCCTTAAGGAAATGGAAAAGACCGATGACGCCCTGTTTGAGGGAGTGGCTCTGATTCGAAATAAATTTTTTGAAACGCTAAAACAAAAAGGTTTGGCCTTGATCGAAACTCAAGTGGGAGAGACCTTTGATGCGGATCAGCACGAGGCGATCACTCAAATTCCTGCGCCCAGTGATGAGATGAAAGGTAAGATCATTGATGTCATCGAAAAAGGATATTTACTCGGAGAAAAAATCATTCGCTATCCTAAAGTAGTGATTGGACAATAGCATGAAAGAAGATTTTTACGACATATTGGGCGTTTCAAAAGGCGCTAGCGCCAGTGAAATTAAAAAGGCCTATCGCAAAAAAGCCATCGAGTTTCACCCGGATAAAAACCCCGGAGATTCCAAGGCCGAGGAGAATTTTAAAAAGGCAGCCGAGGCTTACGAGGTTCTGAGTGATCCCGATAAGAAGGCGCGCTACGATCAGTTCGGCCATCAAGCTTTTGAAGGCGGCGGTTTTGGCGGCGGCGGCATGAATATGGAGGACATCTTCAGCCAATTTGGCGACATATTTGGCGGGGCGTTCGGCGGTGCTTTTGGCGGCGGTTTTGGCGGCGGACAACGCCGTGCAAAAGGCAGTAATCTGCGCATACGAGTGAGCTTATCACTCGAAGAAATCGCTCAAGGGGTTGAGAAAAAGATTA
>WTIY01000196.1 GCA_011525065.1 Flavobacteriales bacterium | reverse complement strand
AAAATAAGGGTCAAAACGGCAAAGAAAATAACATACCCCCAAACGCGATGGGTTAAAATGCGGTCGAGTCGACTGCGAAAATCGCTGGCCTTAGCCTTATCGACCTTCAAGGTAGTCTTCAACGTATTGTTAATGAACTGATAGCGTTTAATGGTCTCCTTTTGCTGTAATTTCTTAAGTGTCGCATCGGACTCCGTTTGAAAACTGATCGGTCCTGAGACGGCGATACGGTCGAGTTTCCCAAAATTCACATCTTGCGTAATTACCAGCCAAAGCTTGTACAAATCCTGATCTGGGTAAGTCCGCGCCAATCGCTCAAAATACTCAGGCGCAATGACTGTGGTGTCCAAACATGGGGCCATGGGGAGGTTCTTGTACTGTTGGATTTGAGTTTTAAGGGTCTCGAATCCCTGATTCTTTCTGGCACTGATTAAAACAACTTTTGTCTGTAGCGCATTTTCCAAAGCAGGAATATCAATCGAGATCGCTTTTTTGGTCATTCGGTCTGCCATGTTAATGGCCAAAATCGTCGGGATCTTTAGGTCTTTGATCTGGGTAAAAAGCAAGAGGTTACGCTTGATGTTTTCCACCTCACAAACCACAACAGCCACATCGGGGAAGTCTCTATCATTTTTGTTGAGCAAAAGTTCAATTACCTGATTCTCATCAATGGACGAAGCATTCAGACTATAGGTTCCTGGCAAATCTAAAATATGAGCCCTTTTGCCACGAGACAAGGCGCAAATCCCTTCCTTCTTTTCGACAGTAATGCCCGGGTAGTTCCCCACTTTTTGATTCAAGCCAGTGAGTCGGTTAAACACGGAGGTTTTACCGGTATTGGGATTACCCAATAATGCGACTTGAATTTGTTGGGCCATAAATCAGCAGAGGTCTATGTGAATTTGAGCAGCCACGTCTTTGCGAATGGCCAAATGACTGCCATTGATGTCTAAATAAATGGGGTCATAAAAGGGGGCCACTTGGATGAGGGTAATTTCATTACCGGGCAAACACCCCATTTCGAGTAATTTTAAGGGAATTAGGTCGAGGTCGACATCACGTATGATGCCTTTTTGTCCCTTTTGCATGTGGGCTACTGTGGTCATTCCCTTATTTAGATTCATTTTAAACAATGCAAATGTAGGGAAATTATTGGGCTTAAAAAATGGCTATTCTGCTTCTTTTTGCAGGATGGCGATGTCACTTAGAAGGGCCTCTATGGCCTCAGGATCAGTGCCATCGTAAAAGCCTCGAATGCGTCTTTCTGGATCGATAAGCACAAAATTCTCGGTATGGATAAGATCATAGGAACTGAAAAGCTGGTCTTTGGCCACCAGGTAGGACCTACGGGCCAAATCATAGATTTTCTTTTTATCGCCTGTAACCAGATGCCATTTGCCGGGGATGACTCCTTTCTCGAGGGCGTATTTTTTGAGCTGAGCCACGGTATCGATTTCTGGGGTAACGGTGTGCGACAGCAACAGGACCGACGGGTCGTCTTTTAATCGATTTTGTATTTGGCCCATATGCTCAGTCATGATCGGACAAATCGTCGCGCAGGTGGTGAAAAAGAAATCTGCCACGTAAATACGATTTTTAAAGGTATCCTGGTTCACAGTATCTCCGTCTTGATTGATTAAAGCAAAGTCCTTAATACGGTGGTATTTCTTAACGTGCTGAAGGGTGGTGTCCACCAAATCCGGATGCACGTCATTGGGCTGATAAATCTTGAGTTTGGGCTCCGGTTTGAGGGCCTGATAAATGGCGCTGATGATGACCACTGAAAGCACGGCCATCACCAGAGCTAAAGGTTTATATTTTGCAAAAAATCGTCGCATGGCCTGAAGCTTAATACAAAGGTACGTCCCAATGCAATGGCTTTCCAAACCGCGGTGTTAAAAGTTTGATAATAGTCAGCTCTTGGGGGCTGTTATATTTTTTTTACCACACCTAATGACTTACTTTTGTGCCTTTAATCCACAAGAGTATGAGTCCATTTGCGATAAAGGCATTGCAGTTACTGCTGAGTCTCTCCCTGCTGATTGTCTTGCATGAGTTAGGGCATTTTATTCCTGCGAAGCTATTTAAAACACGGGTCGAAAAATTTTACCTCTTTTTTGACGTAAAGTATTCTTTATTCAAAAAGAAAATCGGCGAGACGGTCTACGGAATCGGCTGGCTTCCTCTGGGGGGTTATGTGAAAATCGCGGGGATGATCGACGAGAGTATGGACAAAGAGCAAATGGCCGGTCCGCCACAGCCCTGGGAGTTTCGCAGTAAACCAGCTTGGCAGCGTCTAATTATCATGCTTGGCGGAGTCACGGTAAACGTGATCGTGGGTTTGGTCATTTACATCAGCATTCTATTTTTCTACGGTCGTGACGTCATCACAGCAGACGACATGCCAGAGGGTTTTGCAGTGAATCAAATGTTTCAGCAGTACGGCTTCCGTGACGGGGATCTGATCTTAGAGCTCAACGACGAGCCATTTGACTACCAAAACGAACTCAACAAAGCCTTGTTTTTGCGCGACGTGCGCAGCCTAACTGTACGCCATAGTGAGGGCAGTATTGAGCGCATCGAACTCCCCAAAGACGTGGGTACTCTGATGTTTCAAAGCGATGTCCTTAAGCCCTTTGAGTATATGCGCACCAATGAAATCGACACCGTGCTCGCAAATTTTCCGGCAGGACTTGCCGGCCTTCAAAAAGGTGACTTTATCTTAAACATCAACAATACTCCGGTACAGCATTGGCATGAATTCAATCAAGCCATCGACAAAACTCCAGGAGCAGAGAACACCTTGATTTACAAGCGCGGCTTAGATCAAGACACCTTGGTGATCGCTACTGGCGAGACGGGACAAATAGGGGTCAATAATTTTGGACGTCAGTGGTTGGATCGCGGCACCCATCTCAGCTTTTCTCTAGGCGAGAGCTTGTCAAAAGGCACGGCCTATGGTGTGGGCATTTTGACAGATTACGTGAAGCAGTTTAAATATGTCTTCACAAAAAAAGGGGCAACTCAAGTGGGTGGATTTGGCGCCATTGGGAATTTGTTTCCCGGGACTTGGGACTGGCTCAGCTTTTGGCAAACCACGGCCCTGATCTCTATTATTTTGGCCTTTATGAATGTCCTACCAATCCCTGCACTAGACGGCGGACATGTTATGTTCTTGCTTTATGAAATGGTCTCGGGCAGAAAGCCCAATGACAAGTTTATGGAATACGCCCAAATGATCGGATTTTTTATTCTGATCGCCCTGGTGCTCTTTGCTAATGGCAATGATGTAGTGCGCTGGCTTTTTGGGTGAAAAAATTAAAT
>WTIY01000114.1:7999-12043 GCA_011525065.1 Flavobacteriales bacterium | reverse complement strand
TATCTGAGTTGAGCGTTTACGAGAAAATGGTTACGCGATCGCTATTTGGAAACATCAATGCCAGTCGAAACAGCGCCTAAGGCATTTCTGATTAGCCAAAAACCTGTCGATAAATCTCTATTGATTTGGGCCGTTTGAATCCGGTGGCGTGCAGTTGCATGTAGTCCATGATTAAATCCAGAAGCGCCCTGCGTTGGCCTGTACTGGTTTGCCATTGCTCTAGTTTGCCAAAGGAAGTCTTGGCCAAGGTCGATAAATCTGCAATAACGGGGCCGCTGCGTGTGACCTCTGATGAATGCTCTTGAAATCCCCCCTCTTCTAAGTTGAAAAAAGGCAAATGGGCCTGCTCAAAATCCGGATAACAACCAAGATATTGTTGCAATTCCAGGACAATTTTCAAATGAAAATTCAGCGGTGAGCCTGTCGCATCTAAGGCCATAAGCGCATCAGATAAAAAGTCAAACAAGCCTGGATTGGGTTCTTGCTCTTGGAGGGTCATCTTCATGATTTCTGCCAAGAACAAGGCCATAGAACTTTTGATGATGTCCGAGTGTAGACTTAAATAATGATGGCTCACTTTGGCCTCAGCCAGCCGCTCTAACTGTCCCTTATCCCGATGAATGGCTTGAATTTGTAATTGCGTTAAGGGCTGGAACATGGCTGGCCTAAAGGCCCCTCGTTTAGATTTTTGCAGTCCGCGAATCATATAACTTCGAACTCCAGAGGATGCCGTGAGCAATTTTACAATGACATCGGCCTCACCATAACGAACCGTTGAGAGAACTATAGCACGAGTACTAACCCTCATCAGCGAACAATCATGATTTTTAGCACCTTAGTTTCAAAGGCATCTTGTGAGGTAATGAGCACCAGATAAACCCCTGAGGCAACTCTATGGCGACCAAATGCCCGGGTGTCCCACAAAACGCTACCGCCTTGACTTTTTGTTTCAAAAACCAAATTTCCTTCGATATCGGTGATTTTGACATTTGCTCCAGAGGTCAATCCATCAATGGTCACCTGCCCCTGAAAATTTGGGCGTACAGGATTAGGGTAGACATAGGCGCTTGACAAATCATCTCTGGACTCTGTCGCGGATCCCTCAAAGGCCACTAGGCCTTTAGTCGTCGCAAAATAGACCCTTCCGGAATCGCCATCTATAGCGATATCCTGAACGTTATTTGAGGGCAAAGGTGAATTGTCTTTAGTAAATCTCAATAAGGTTTCCTGACCATTTGCCGAGAGATAAAACACCCCTGAGGTGGCCGTGGCAATCCACTTGTTATTTGATCCATCGACCTCAATGTCCGTAACCGACTGTTGGAAAAGCAACTCCTGAGGGACCCCTTCTTCTAAGATGATGATGGGCTGAGCTTCAACATTGTTGCCACTTTGAAAAAACCCTGTAGTGTTGTATAAAACCCTGAGTCCTTCACGCGTACCAATCCAAAGCCGATTGTTTTTATCGAAGGCCAAAGTTCGCACATCGGTTGAGGGTAAGTTGCCATTTCCCGCACCCTCTGTTATTCGATTGAAGGCGTTGGCATTTGGATTAAAACCAATTAACCCATTTTGCGCCGATCCAAAAAACACATATCCCTCACGACTAACCTTTAAGTCAGTCAAGGCCAATTCATCTGCCGGATTGATGATGCCTGTGAGGTCGATCTTTCCGATTTGGCCCGAGGGACTCAACCTTAACAGGCCCTGATCAACCTTGGCCTGAACAAACCACAAATTATTGTCACGATCAAAATCAGACCCGTAAATTCTGAGTCCAGCCGCGGGATTATCCGCAGGCGCAGTGAGGGTACTGTTGCTCTCATCGTAGAGAATTTCTGATACGCCTTGAGTCAATTTGAGCAACCCAAATTGAAATGAAGACGCGAATACCTGGTCTGGATTCATGGGGTTGATTTTCATGTGAACGATATCGCTCGCACCAAACATTTGATCGGCCTGGACATTGTTCCAACTGTCATTTTGAAACTGACTGAGGCCCCTAAAGTCCAGAGGGTAAGGATTAAAACTCACCGTAACCTCTCCAAAACCAACCCACAACTGACCAGCAGTGGCGTCAATTGAAAAAGGGCTGTTGAGTAAAGGGCCATTAGGCCCGATGGATTGCCATTGGTTTTGGCCGTTGATTTGATTCAGCAGACCATTGGATTGCGTGCCCGCATAGATCTCATCGGCAAAGCCCAACCCAACGGTAAAAACATCTTCGATGTCCGAAGGAAATACCACTGAATTTAACAAACTAAAATCACCACCATACGTATTGATGCTCTTCTCTGTAGTAATGGTCAAAACATTGCCGTTGACCCTCATGTCAACAATTGGGTCCGCGCCAAAATCTGCCATAATTTGGGCTGGTTCAGGCGTTAAACGCAGCACCCTTTGATTCGTTCGAGCAAAATATACGGCCTCATTTAAGGTTTGAATGGCCACTATACCTCCACCTGTAACTGTCGACCAGGACGCATAGTCTATCAGGTCTGGGCCATCGAGTAAGGCCTTAATCACCCCGTCTTGCGCCGTTGCAGCATAAATATACGGCGGTAAAATAGTGGTTTGCACCACCGAAATTGTGGTGCCTTGGGGACCGATGTAATAGGTGTCGCCAAATTCTCTCATGTTCAGGTCAAAGACCGATATCCCGAAGTCCGTGGAGACATAGACCTGGCCTTGATATTCATAAAAATCATTAATGGCCTTTATGTTTGGGGGGATGCTTGGCTTATCCAATATTGCAACAATTTGAAGCACCTGATCACCATCCTCTGGGATGATCTCAATGAGTCCATTGTCGTGTCCCACCATCAAAAGTTGGTATTGCTCGCTGTAGTGAATCTCTGTAATTGGCTCTCCTGAAAGCCCCTGAATGGTCGTAACGCTTGTGGTCTCTCCCGTCCAAATGTTGTAGACATAAACGGCATTTTCTGCAGCCACAAAAACACGATCAGGCCCGTAGGCCACATCCTTAATGCTGGTATAAGAAAAAAATCCCCTCCAAGCGTCTGAATAGGATTGAGCTTGGGCTAAAAAACCGCAGAAAAACAAAAAAACCAGTATCCAATATCTCATCGCTAGACGCACTCAGTAAGAACCACGAAAATAACTAATTATTGTAGAATCCCTGGCCTTAAGAAGAATCAAAGGGTCAAAAAAAAAGGCCCTACATGGGCCTTTTAATAGAAATTCTGTACCACTAAACCACTCCCTGTGCCATCATGGCCTCAGCAATTTTCACAAAACCAGCAATGTTGGCTCCTCGAACATAGTCCACATAACCGTCATCATCAGTCCCATAGGTCACACATGCCTGATGAATGTTATTCATGATTTGCTCAAGACGGGCATTAACCTCATCTGAGGTCCAATTTAAGCGCAGCGAATTTTGAGACATCTCAAGTCCTGAAGTTGCTACACCGCCAGCATTTGACGCTTTCCCTGGGCTGAATAGAATTTTGGCCTTGTGAAAGACTGCGATGGCCTCTGGAGTACAAGGCATGTTGGCGCCTTCTCCTACACAAATACAGCCATTGTCCACCAATGTTTGAGCTTGTTCCTCGTTTAATTCATTTTGAGTGGCGCAAGGAAGAGCCACATCACAGGGCACCGACCAGGGTCGCTCACCAGCTACAAACTTTGCCGACGGATAAGCTTCAGCATAGGCGCTAATTCGCCCGCGTTTGACATTTTTAAGTTCTTTAATGAAGGCTAATTTTTCCGCATCAATGCCTTCTGGGTCATGCACAAAACCTGAGGAATCGGACAACGCCACAACTTTAGCGCCCATCTCTGTTGCCTTTTCAGCGGCAAATTGTGCCACATTTCCAGAACCAGAGACTACCACGTTTTTACCCGCCATATCCTGCCTCTTTGTGGCCAGCATATTTTTGACAAAATAGACATTCCCATATCCAGTAGCCTCAGGTCGAATAAGAGATCCGCCATAACTCAGCCCTTTGCCGGTGAGGACGCCAGTAAACTCGTTACGAAGGCGCTTGTACTGTCCGAACAAGTAACCGATTTCACGAC